>NZ_JAQMSY010000094.1:0-30176 GCF_028329095.1 Microcystis sp. CS-574 | reverse complement strand
TGAGTAGGTAGGGTGCGTTAGGAGCGCCACAATATTATTTAATTTACATTAATTACATAGGCGACGTAACGCACCAATATTATCCTAAATCCGTTGAGTAGGTAGGGTGCGTTAGGAGCGCCACAATATTATTTAATTTACATTAATTACATACGCAACCTAACGCACCAATATTATCCTAAATCCCTTGAGTAACCCACAGAAAACCGGTTTCTCCGAGAAACCCCTTTTCTACTCATGCCACCTCAATTTTCTCAAAAAAAAATCGACCCGCCTAAGGGCGGGAAAAAGGGTAAAAAGGGAAAAAAAGGGAAAAAGGGTTACAGAGTCCTCCCAGCACCGCACACCACCCGAAAACCGAGGATGAAGTCGTTGTCGCGGCGGTTGTGGCCGCTGCGGAAAGCGGAACGGCAGAGAGACGGATCGTAGAACCAAGAACCGCCCCGCCGTATGCGATAATCATTATCATTATCATTTATTAACCAAGCACTGCCATCCGTCGGCGCTCCGATATAGCTACTATGCCAATCGTCTTCGCACCACTCCCAAACATTGCCACTCATGTCATACAGTCCCCAAGCATTGGGCCTTTTCTGGCCTACAGGATGAGTTTTACTCTGAGAATTTGCGCTATACCAAGCGTAATCTCCTAACTGATTAGCATCATCACCGAAATAAAAGCGAGTAGTAGTCCCCGCACGACAAGCATATTCCCATTCCGCTTCTGTGGGGAGGCGATAGGTTTTTCCTGTTATTTGACTCAATTTTTGACAAAAGGCTTGAGCATCGTTCCAGTTAACATTTTCTACTGGATTTTGGGGATTATTTTTAAACCAATTTTTAAACCGAGAGGGATTGGTTCCCATTACTGCTTGATATTGTGCCTGAGTCACTGGATATTTCCCAATGGCAAAACTATTGACTTGAACCAGGTGTGGAGGCTTTTCCCAGCTTTCAGAAGCGGGATCACTATCAGGAGATCCCATAAGAAATTCACCTGCTGGTAAGCTCACCATCTCCAGTGTGACTCGATTGGGTAGTTTTTCGGTAAATGGAGTAGGTGAAACAATTAGGGGTATTGGTGAAACAGGCTTTTTGACTGCTTGTAAGGCATTTAAAACCTGTTGTGCTGTCCATCTTTGTCTTCTATCTTTTTGCAAACACCCTTCAATAATCGGTTTAAACTCTTTCGGTAAACTAGGGATTTGTAGCTCACAATTTATCACCTTTACCATTAATTGATTATTGTCATTATTGAACTTATAGGGAAATTGATTAGTGGTCATTTGGATTAACATAATACCTAATGACCACAGATCCCAAGCTGAGGAAATATCCCCCCTAAAGGCTTCGGGAGGCATATAAATAATTGTACCGGTATTGTGGACTGTTTGAGTGTGACTTTTATTATTTAAAGTTCTAATTAAGCCAAAATCTGCTAACTTGTATTGTTGATTAACCTTGAGGATATTACCCGGTTTTAAATCTCGATGGACTTTATTTTGTCGATGAAGATAATTTAAGCCCTGGGCGACTTGAGCAGTAATATTTGTAATCTCATCCGCTGACAAACTGCCTTTAGCAATGTGATTTTCTAGGCTACCCTGTGCCAATTCCATCACTAAATAAAGCATCTCTGTATTGAGAAAAGTAAATTCCCCCACCGCATAACTCTTAATTAAATTAGGATGTTCTAACTTTCTGGAATTTGTTAACTCAATTAATTTATCATCGCTACTTTCGGGGATAACTTTAATGGCAACTTCTTTGACCGATGTATTTCTGACCATTTCACTAGCATGAAATACACCCCCAAAACCACCCGCACCGAGAAATTTATTAAGACGATAGGGGCCTATTTGTTGCCCTTCTAACATCTTCATCATTTGGTCTAGCATAATAATAACTCCTGAATTAGCCAATTTTTACGTTCTGTAACTATCCTATTAAGTGGGTGGTTTTAACGAAGGCAAGAAGCAAAAGCTTTATAAGTAGTCGTGCAAAATTAATTTCCTAGTGAAGATAGGCAAAAGGCAAAAGGCAGGAGGCAAGAGGTGGTTAGATATGTGTAATTAATTTTGCTTAGGTACTTAGAAATGTGTAATTAATTTTGCTTAGGTACTTAATACTAAATCTGGCTATTAAATACTGATTATTTATTCCCTCGAGTAGAAAACGGGTTTCTCGGAAAAACCCGTTTTCTGTGGGTTACTCAACGGATTTAGTATTAGTATGACTTGGGGTTCGGTTATCTCATAATCAAAAAAGGTGGGCGATAAACCCACCAGAAAAATAACCCAAAAACCTTAACGATAATTAGGACTTTGTATATCTCTAAGACGCGCTTCGGGGCGTTTAAATCTGTCCATTTGTGCCTCAAAGAATTGACGATTTTTAAGTAAATGTTTGGGATTAGGATCATCGAGGGGATAGAGTAAAGCAGTGCGTAGAGCTTGAATAACTGCCGAAGTCACATTATACATCGATCGCTGGAAACTAATGCCCAATTGAATCAAAATATCGTCTTCCCCCCGGCAGTTTTGCTGATAGTAATCAATCAGATATTGGGGTAAAAAATGATACATATCATCCATTAACAACGTCGGCGGAATTCCCGCAGTACCCACGGGGAAAACATCCGCATAAAGAATGCCATAGTGAAAGTCTTTTTGTTCGTCAGGAACCTGTTTTGCTTGGGCATTATAAGACTTTGTACCCCGGAAGGGAGCAGTACGATAAAAGACCGCTTCCACATAGGGTAAAGCCGCTTCATAAAGCCAAGTAAAAGCCTTTGATTTGGGGATAATTTCGTAGCATTGACCATCAATATAAACGTGATGATAAATCGGCCGGCCAGCGATGGCAAAAATACCATTAACGAGGAAATTCATGGCATCGGGAACACCTTTAAAGCCGCCTTCATCGTAGATATCGGACATCTCGAAAAATACCGGGGCCATCACTTCCCAGAATAGTCCTAAATTGGAGTAGTAGGACATCATCCGCACCTGTTCCAAAAACATATCGGGGAACAGGTCATAAAGTTTCATCATCACGGGATTTTTCTTGAAATAGGCCTTAATAGCGCGGTCGGCATTTTGGCGATATTCTTCTGAATCGAGATAGGCATCAAATAAACCCCAACCCATATCGCGGCCATGCCATAACATGGCTTGCATACAGGCTTCAGCAAATTCCATATTAATACGGTCATGCCAGAGGTGATGGATTAATCTGGGCATTTTTCGGGTTTTACCTTTATCCATGAATTCTAACAATTCAGGGTGAGCGGAACCCGTACCGCGCCAGATGCGTAAATCGGCATTATCGCCAGCGTAATGATTTTGTAGGTCTAGGTATTCTTGGGGCAGAAAATATTTAAAAAAGGGCAAAGGATCGAGGAAAACTCGTTCGGCAATATAGAGCAGATCTCGCCAATAAAAATCCATCGGTACGGCATAAGCTTTATAAATGCCGATAATTTGCATCAGGTTTTCGGGAGTATCCGGCAACATGGAGCCACCCGCTTCTAACCGGTGGATAATGTCGGCGAATTCGTGAGTAGAAGGGGGAATTTTGGCTTTGATTAATGTCCCAGTCATAGTTTTAGGTAAAGTAATTAGCAGCGGTTACAATAATTCGGAAACAGCAAGGGATAACTAACTATTACTCAAATATTTACCCCGATTAAACCAGTTGGTTTTTGAGGACTTTTGCGGAGATTTTTGTAACACAAAACTAGGTTTTGCTTCCCCCGATAAGCTGGCAACCATCGAGTTAGTGGTGGGTTCAATCCAACGGACTAAATAATTGGGTTGAATACCTAAAAAGACGATTAATACCATTAGGACAAAAGCGGGTATAGTTTCCGATTTCAGGACTTTGGGATAGTAGGCAAGTTTATTATCCAATTTACCAAAACAGGTGCGATTAAGCAGGATAACAAAGTAAACCGCCGTTAAACCAGAAGCGATGATACAGAGAACCGTCTGCACGGGAAAACGGGAAAAACTACCCTGAAAAACGATAAATTCCGCCACAAATCCCACTAATCCGGGAATCCCGGCGCTGGCCATACCGGCGAGAATTAATAGGGCGCTAACCAAGGGTAAACCGCGAATTGGGTTCATTAAACCGTTTAAAACGTCTAAATCTCTAGTTCCGGCTTTGCGTTCGACGATGCCCACCAGATAGAATAAGAGGGCGAGAATAAGACCGTGGCTAATCATTTGCGCGACGGCACCAAGGACGCTTAAACCCGTGCCAGCGGCGGCTGCTACCAGTATATAGCCCATGTGACCGATCGAACTGTAGGCCACCATGCGTTTAATGTCTTTTTGGGCAATAGCGCTCAAAGCTCCATAAATAACGCTAATAACGCCGACAATTGCCAGTCCGGGGGCGATTAAAGACCAAGCTTCCGGGAATAATTGCAGACCAAAGCGAACTAAGCCATAAGTACCGAGTTTAGCGAGAATACCACCTAGTAAAATTGCTGTAGCGGGGGAAGCTTCCGTGTAGGCATCTGGTAGCCAAGTATGGAGAGGTACGAGGGGGATTTTGATGCCAAATCCCACTAACAGCAGAGTTAAGAGCAGTAACTGGGTTTTTTGGGAGAAATCGGCGGTCGAGAGGGAGGAGTAGTCAAAAGTGCCACCATTGAGGAAACCTATGCCTAAAAATGCCGCTAGGACTAATAATCCGGAGACAGCAGTGTAGAGAAGAAATTTAATCGAAGCATAGCCACGTTTTTCGCCTCCCCAGATAGCAATCATCAGATAAAAGGGGATTAATTCTAGTTCATAGAAAACGATGAACAGCAGCAGGTTTTTGGCCATTAATGCCCCAGAAACCCCGGCGTTAATCAGGAGGATGAGGATGTAATAAAGTCGGGGACGCTCTATTTTTTCTTCGCTACTATAGATAGCTATTCCTGTCAAGAAACAGCTTAAAATAATTAACGGTAAGGACAAACCATCGACTCCGAGGTTATAATTTAACCCGATGGGTTTTGCCCATTCCAGGTATTCAGAAAATTGAAAGCCATTGCTGGTTAAGTTATATTGGGTCAGCAGATATAAAGACCAAAAGAGGACGGCGGCAACAAAAAAGAGGGTAATTTGACGTAATTTTGCTGGGGCAAATTTATCGGGGAAAAGACCGACGATAATTGCTCCAATTATTGGCAACCAAAGCAGGGTACTGAGCATATTGGTATCGATCAAATTTATAATGACTGGGATGAGAAAAGGATTAGCCAACCGACACGATGACTAATCTAGAATTGACTAAATTAAGCTCACTTTGCCGGTATCGAGATCGTAGTAGGCTCCAACAATTTTTAATTGTTTTTTATCTACTAAATCACCCATGACTGGGGATTTGCCCAATTTCTCTACTTGATAGACAACATTGGATTTAATGGCTCGCTCAAGTTTGTTGGAACCGGGTTGTTTTTCAGCCCGATCAACTCCCACCTGTAGGCCATCGATTAAACGACCGATTTGACCGGGGAAACGACCGCCTTCAATGGTGGCTTTTACCGCTCCACAACGAGAATGACCAAGGACAACAATTACCTTGGCTCCTAACACCAACGTGCCGAATTCGAGGCTACCAATTTCTTCGGAAGTGGCTAAATTTCCCGCTACCCGACAAACAAATAGATCTCCCAATCCTCGATCAAAAACGATTTCTGCCGGCACGCGAGAATCGGCACAGCCCAAAATTGCCGCAAAAGGGGCTTGACTTTCGGCCACTTCTGTGAGTCGCGCTTGATCGCGGTTAGGACTTTTTTGTCTTCGTTCCCAGAAACGTTGATTGCCTTCCATGAGCATAGTTAAGGCCTGGTCTGGGTTCAATCCTTGATTTTGAGCCGTTAGCCATGGCTGGGAATTAACGGCGGTTTGGGCGTTAGTTTTGGACAACTGAGAACCCAAAACAGTGGCGGCTAGACCGGTTCCCAAAAAACCACCCCCATAACGGATTAATTGGCGACGAGAGGTATTGAACATAGGTAATTGTTTCCATATAATCAGGACAAATCCTATTGTCAGGGCCGGGGATGCTAAAGAAAAGCCTAAGTTATCAAATCTTTAACTGAAAACTAGAGAAATTTGTGCTAGTAGGGGCCAGCAGATGATAATACCAATCAAAGCCACCCCCAAAATAATCGACAGAAAGTAAAATTGGGTCTGTCCTGAGACGTTATATTTCAAACTCTGACCACCAAAAACCGTGGCTAATCCCACCAGATTAACGATCCCATCCACCAGAAAGGTATCGATCCAGTTAATAATTTGCGAAATTAATCCGACGACAAAAACGATGGTGACTTTATACAATTGGGCTGTATAAAGGTCGTTAGCAAAGAAATCTTGAACGGCTTTCGGTTGAAAAACGATCGGTTTGGAGATATTTTCATTCAGATAAATATAGGCTGCCGGAATTACGCCCCCAGCAGTGGAAAGTACCAAGAGAAAAGCCACTCCCAGATTTAAGTTACTTGGTAATAAATGCCATTGCGCTAATAAAATCGGCAGATGAAGGGCGAAACCCATGGTCACAGTCATGGGGATAACTAAGGGCCAAAGAGCTTCCGGAGAGCGCAGGGTCATTGGTTTGATTTTACCGCCAAAGAAAACGCAAAATTCTCTAGTGACACTAAAGGCAGTTAAGGCATTGACCAACAATAGCACTAATAACAGTAAACCACTGATTTCTGCGAGGTGATCGCCCATGCGGGCTAATGCCCAAAAACCACCAAAGGGAGGCAGTGCGACTAAACTAGCGGCACCGACGAGATAACAAATGCCAGAAACGGGACGACGAGACCATAAACCGCCGTATTGGCTTAAATCTTGGCTGATATTATTCCAAATGATGTTACCCACCACCATGACTAACAGGGACATAGCGATCGCGTATGTAAAGAGTAACACTAAAGCGGTTTCCGTTTGTCCGGTGGCCACAGCGATAAAAATCAGTCCCATGTAGGCACTGACGGAATAGGAAAGGGAGCGCTTAACATCGATCTGGGCGATCGCAATTAACCCCGCACCGATGGCAGTAACAGAGCCAACAATGATCATCACCTGTAAAGTTAAGGGCGATAATTGTAGCACTGGCTCTAATTTCACCAATAACCAAGCGCCAGTGGAAACGACGACGGTATTCCGCAGAATTGTCGCGGGCATCGGTCCTTCCATGGCCTCATCTAGCCATAAATGCAGGGGAAATTGAGCGCATTTGCCCATCGGACCGGCAATCAATGCCAAACAGAGTAAATTAGCCACATTGGGGTTTAAATTGGCTGTAGCCGCCCATTCTGCCAATTGGTCAAAGTTCCAGGTTCCCGCCAGGGGTAAAAGGGCCACCACTCCCATCAAGAGGATTAAATCGCCAATCCGTTTAGTCAGAAAAGCATCCCGCGCCCCCGTTACCACCAGAGATTGATTGAACCAGAAACCAATTAGCAGATAAGTGCCGAGGGTGAGAACTTCTAGCACACAATAGCTGAAAAATAGCGAATTACAGATAACCAGGGCGCACATACCCCCTTCAAAGAGGGCGACGAGAGAATAAAATCTTGCCCAACCCCAATCCATTTCTAGATAGGCGATCGCATATACCTGAGCGGCGAGGTTTAAGCCGGTAATTAGCAGTAAGGCCCCGATATTAACGACCGAAATCTGCACATCTAAAGATATGCTTAAATTTGCGGCATTTAGCCAATTAAATGCTATAGATTGCGGCGGACGACCCCAAACGGCGAGCAAAGCAAAAAGGCTATGCAAAAAAGCCCAGCAGGTCATGATCAAGTTCAGATAACCGGCCGGTCGCGGGCCGGTTTGCCGGATAATACCGGGAGACCAGGGTAGGGCGAGAAGTGCGCCCGCAAAGGCATAAAGAGGTACCAACCAGATAGTCTGGCTGAAGGACTCGAACATATAACCACCTCAAGAAGAAAAATGATCCTGAATTAAAGTTTAAGGTTTAATGGGTCACTAATAGGCTGTGACCATTTTTTAACGGGGCATGAATCGGGATGGCTTGACTAGCTTCCAGCAGGTATTTTAAAAAAGCATCGGCAATCACGGAAAGTTGTTTTCCGGCCAGGTAACAAACGTACCAATTGCGCTGAATTGGAAACTGTTCCACGTCGAGGATGGCTAATTCTCCGTTTTCCCCTTCCGAGATGAGAGTGTGCTTAGATAGTACCGATAGTCCCAAACCGCCAGAAATAGCCTGTTTGATGGCCTCGTTACTGCCTAATTCCAAACGCACCTTAACTTTAATATCGTGGAGATTAAATAATTTTTGTACCGCTTGGCGGGTTCCAGATCCCGATTCGCGCATAATAAAAGGTTGATGGTTGAGGCACTCAAGGGGGAGATTTTTCTGTCCCACCAATGGATGATCCCGTCGCGCCACCACCACTAGAGGATTTTCCAGAAAAGACTGAGAACAAAGTTCCACTTCTTCTGGCGGTTGACTGAGAATATAGAGGTCATCCTCGTTATTTAACATTCGCTCTTGCAGTTTCTGGTGATTAGTCACCTGTAGAGCGATGTCGATACCGGGATACTGTTGACAAAATGCCCCCAGTAATCGCGGCACAAAGTATTTAGCGGTAGTAATTACGCCTAAAGTCAGTTTTCCCTGTCTAGTTCCCTTAATATCGGCCACTTTCATCTGAAAGTTGTCCAATTTATTAAAAATCTCTTGACAGGTGAACAGTAATTCCTGACCCGCTTCGGTTAAAAATAAACGTTTGCCAATTTGCTCGAATAGCGGTAAACCCACGGCTTTTGTGAGTTGTTTGACTTGGGTTGAGACGGTAGGTTGAGTGATAAATAACTCCTCGGCCGCCTTGGTGAAGCTACTGTGTCGTGCGGTAGCCTCGAAAACCCTTAACTGGTGCAGGGTTGCCTGTATCAAGTTCTTATCTCCTCCTCAATAATAACTATTTGTCACCATCAATCCTAACGCTTTTATAGATTCTAGTCAATTAACTTTTTGATAAATATAGACTCTACTAGATATAACCGCCGCTTAAGACCTTTTGTCAGCCATCAGCTTTTTTCTCCCTCCTCCCCACTCCCCCACTCCCCCACTCCCCCATCTCCCCCACTCCCCAATTCATAATTCCTATTCATAATTCATAATTCATAATTATCTTGCTACAATCAAAAAACAACCATCTATTAAAAATAAAAGACAATGGTTAGTTATCTTGATATTGACGACGATCTTCTTTTCCCCGATAGTGATGGTCAACCGATGGCAGATAATACCGAACAATATGAGTGGATTGTCAAAATTAAGGAGAATTTAGAGATTATCTTTGCGGATGACCCTAAGGTGTTTATTGCCGGAGATTTACTCTGGTATCCTCTGCGTTCTACTTTGGTTTCACCGGTTGCTCCTGATGTGATGGTAGCTTTTGGCCGTCCCAAAGGACGGAGGGGTTCCTATCGTCAATGGCAGGAAGAAAATATCGCTCCTCAAGTAGTTTTTGAAATTCTATCACCGAAGAATACAAAAGCAGAGATGAGTCGAAAATTAGAGTTTTATGACACATATAGTGTAGAAGAATACTATTTATATAACACGATGCGCTGTCGTTTACAAGGTTGGCAAAGACAGGGAGAAAATTTAAGAGAAATTATCCCCATCAATGACTGGATAAGTCCCCGCTTAGGTATGCGTTTTATCTGGGATAAATCTAGTTTAGAATTGTATCGTCCCGATGGAGAAAAATTTTTAACAACTGTTGAGTTAGAGTCTCAAATGCGTCAAGAAAAGAAACGCGCTGATAAAGAACAGAAACGTGCTGATAAAGAAAAGAAACGTGCCGATAAAGAAAAGAAACGCGCGGATCGACTAGCGGAACGCTTAGAGGCGTTAGGATTAACCTTAGAAGAAGAATAATACCATGCCATTACTTTGGAAAAATGGTATTTAGATTAAGTTTTTTCATAGGTTATTAGTAAACAATAATCAGTGAACTGATAACTGATAAGTAGGTAGGCGTTAAAAATTATCAGATGCCCCCCTTATTAAGGGGGGACTAAGGGGGGATCGGCACCCCCCTTATCAAGGGGGGATTAAGGGGGGACTAAGGGGGGATCGGCACCCCCCTTATCAAGGGGGGCAGGGGGGATCGAACCTAAAATCCATTTTTAATTTAATTATAACCAGCTACTTAACTGATAACTGATAACTGATAACTGATAACTGATAACTGATAGCTAAAAACATCTTTAAACTTCTAATAAATTTTCTAGGCGATCAAGAACGATATCGGTGATACACTTAATCCGGTATAAACAGGCTTTAGTATCTGTGGAGTTGAAAGTGCCATTTTCCCAATACTTGTTACTACCGGCACCACCCCCACAAACCCCAAAATAATCGCATTTTTGGCGACATAAATCGACTCCACCGCGTATATCAGCGTAAATTTTTTGAAATTTCTCGGTTTCACAGATAGATTCTAGGGAATCGCTCAAAACATTACCAAAGATAAAATCGCCGTAGGGTTGGGTTTTAATCGATAGTAATTCTGGATCAAAAGTGGAAAAATTACCTTGATTATCAAAATTGACAATCATAAAAGGTCGATTCATATCAGTATTTTCTAAGCGTTCATCGGCATAAATCAAACTACAGATCGATTCAAATTCCCGCAGCTTAAATTCTCCTTGTTTAGCCGTGACTAACTGCCAAAATCTAGCAATAAACTGGCGATAACGTTGTTCAATACCTAATTTATCTAAGGAAGATTGCGAATGAATCCCCTCAGTTTCTTCCATATTAAAAGCCACATCGGTAAGACCATGATCCCAAAAAAAGTTAAAAATTTCGTCGGGATAGTCGAGGGAATCTTCTGTTAAAACAGCGATGATACTGACATCAATTTCATGTTTTTGCAAGAAAGAAATACCCCGCATTGTAGCAGCATGACTGCCAGTTCCCTTGCGGTTTTGCCGGTGGATATCGTGAATAAAAGCCGGTCCATCAAGACTGACTCCCACATAAACATCATGCTTTTTAAATAATTGACACCAAGCATCGTTAATATAAGTGGCGTTAGTTTGTACTGAATGACGAAAACAGTAACCCTGCTGATTATATTTCTCGCTAACTTCCGCAATTTTAGCAAAGGCACTTTCATAAAAACTGATGGGAACTGCTAAGGGTTCGCCGGCGTGCCAGCAAATGGTAAAATCATTTTGGAGAAAACGACTACTAAAAACCCTCTGAAAAATCGGCTCGATTAAATCTAAGGATAGGGTATTTTTTAAATGGCGATCGGGTAAATAACAGTAATCACAATTGAGATTACAAAAAGAAGTCGGCTGCACGACTACTAAAGTAATTGGACCACAATCCGACCAATCTATATTTGTGTTTTTTTCCATCATTCTATTTTTAATATTCTCACTTAAGTATGATAACTGATTCTGGGGAGTCTATCTTAATTTTACCTATACTATTTCCTATTCCCTCAATAATAAATAATATAATTGACCGGGAGTATTAATTAAACCGGCTCGCTCGCCAGCATTTTTTCCTGTTCCCATAAAAATATCTACCCTCCCAGTACCTTTAATCGCGCTGCCAGTATCTTGATCGAGAACATAGCGACTAACTAATTTTTTATTAAGATTTCCCTGGGGAATTTCTGTCTCAATTACTGCTAAAGCGCCGGGGGGAAAAATACTTTTATCTGTAGCGATCGATCTTTCGGGTAAAACTGGAACTCCAATGCTACCAGTAGCGGGTGCGCCGTGGGTTTCTCGAAAGAAAATAAACCGATTATTGCGGGGAATATAATTCTTTAATTGCTCAGGATTACTTCTGAGAAAATCCAAAACCATTGGTAAGGTTAAACCCTCAGCAGGAAAAATACCATCGGCAATCATTTCTTTTCCCAGACTTGTGTAGGGATGCTCGGTATTGCCATCAAAACCGATGCTCATAATTTGACCATTAGGTAAACGTAATTTTGCCGAACCTTGCACATGAACTAAATAAGCTTCTAAGCGATCTTTTAACCAGACTAATTCGTATCCCGCTAGACGGCTATTTTCCCCCAGTAAACCATCTTTTCCCTCTAATTCTACCCTAGCTGGATGGGGTTTAGACCAGCGAGAAAAGTTAGCAGGTTGGCGATAGAGAGGATATTTATACTCGGCGTTTTTTTGCCGACTTGCTTGATAAATTGGCTCAAAATAACCAGTAAACTTAACATTTCCCTGACTATCATTACCCAAAGAACGATACCAAATAAATTCTTTTTTAACTGCCTTTTGTAGAGCTGCGGGAGTGGGAGAATTCTGCACTAATTGACGAAAACGTACTAAGGAACGCTGCACTCGCTGACGAGTTATTTCAGGAATAGGATAATTTTGATAGGCGCGGATCGCCGCCGAGCTATTCAGATAACGTAAACTATGATCGATCGCTTGTAGTAGGGTTTTTTTGTCCTTTGGCAGTCGTTCATCGTATCCCGTAGATGTTCCTAATTGTGAGATTTCAAGGCGTTCTAGGGGCAAATTTGCGGGGGTGAGGGCAATTAATCCCAAGCTGAGGGGGAGGAGTGCCAAAAGGTGTTTCATGGTGATAGGAGTGGGCAGCTATTGACGCGATTAACAATCAAAAAGGAGCAATGAGAAAAGTTGTTTATTATTTATATCATGAGGATAATTGTTGTCGATAAATTTTAATTTGTTCCAAGCGAGGGCCTACCTTAGAAATGATGGTAAATTCTAAATTTTGGTAATATAATTGTTCTCCCACCCTCGGTATTTTTTGCCAATGATGGAGGATAAAACCGGCTAGGGTTTGGTATTCATCGGCCAAGGGTAAGCTTAAATTTAATGCTTTGTTCACGTCCTCTAAATTCATTTGTGCTTGTACGAGAAAAGTTGATTCATCGAGGATTTGGTATTCTAATATTCCTGATTGATCACTAGGGGAAAAAGTTCCCAGAATCTCACCGATTAAATCTTTCAGGGTTAATAAACCAGCTGTTCTGCCAAATTCATCCACAATGATAACCATCTTTAAGGATGATTCCCGCATCACTGTTAGTAATTCATTTAAGGGAGTGGTTTCGGGGAAAAAACGCACAGGTTTCAACCAAGTTTTAATCGGGGTTGTTAAATTTAACTGACCTTCGGCAAGGGGTAAAGCTAAATCTTTAAAATCGATCAGACCACGGATATCATCGCTGGAATCTCCTTCCACAGGATAACAAGAATAGCCTCTGTTAACTACTTGTAGCAATAATTCCTCAAAAGTTGCGGTCGAGGGAATAGCTATTAAACGGTTATGGGGAACCATAATTTCTGAGGCAGTGATTTCGCCAAACTGGAAAACATTGTTTAAGATTTTCCTTTCCGCTGCTTCTAATCCTGTTAATTCCCCTTCCATGCTGATAATTAATTGTAATTCCTCGGAAGTTACCCGACTGGAACGCTGTAGATCCACTTCGGGAATACGGGTTAAAACCAATAAAAAACGAGTTGATTGGTTGAGAATACCGATAAAAGGCTTAAAAATCCGGGAAATAACGCCAATAGGTGCTGCTAATAATCGCGCCATCGGTTCGGCATAAATTAAAGCTAGGGATTTGGGATAAAGTTCCCCAAAAACTATCTGGAGATAGGCAACAATTAAAAAAGCTAGACAAAGAGAGAAACCATGGGAGAGAAGATTTTGCCAGTTTAAAGAAAAGGGTAAAAAACTTAGTAATTTCTTCACAAAAACGGTCATGGTACTCTCCCCGATCCAACCTAAAGCTAAACTAGAAAGGGTGATGCCTAATTGAGTAGTGGAAAGTAAGCGATCGAGACTTCTTTGTAGAGATTGTACCGTCTGCGCTGGCACATCTCCCGCAGCCACTAGCTGACTGACGCGGGTACGACGGACCGACACAAGCGAAAATTCCGCCGCTACGAAAAAAGCATTGAGGACGATTAGTAAAAAGACTAAAATTAAACGAGTCAATAAATCCTGATTATCCATAGCGAAAAGGCAAAATTCGCCTTTTTTAAAGCCTATCCCTTGGTTTCGTTCTTTGATTGCGGTTTGTTTTTCTGTTGTTGCATATAAACTCTCACTCTTTTAATTACTTCTTGTTCTTTCACGGGGATAAAAGTTTGATTGCGACCATAACTGGTGCGATCGTTGGTAAACTTTTTAGCGGGGTTGATATCCGGTTGACTGACTCCCTTCAGGGAGGCGATTCCCAATTGATAGGCTACCCAACCGCTACCGAAACCGGCGGCTAACATGGCTACCATCAAAAGGAGTCCTAACTGCAAGGAGGTGCTGATTGCAAATTTTTTCATCTTGGTGGGGCTGAATTTTCACGTTCAGAGTAATTACCGATCTATAATGAGTTAATAGTATAACCCAGGGTTGGCCGAGCGGTTGAGGCAACGAACTCATAATTCGTGCTAGGCAGGTTCAACTCCTGCACCCTGGATAGTTTTGATCGCTTCAGGCGATCGGGTTTGACTGCACTAGAGTAAGTTATAAGTTAATCTTGTTCTTGTTAGTGCAGAATACAATATTTTTAGGCTGCCGCATACTGATGAGCCTTTCTTTGTCAACTCTTGAGGTTGATGCTTTTCATTTTTGAATTGGCACTTTCTTGCGTCAGGCTTTGGCCTCTGTCCATCACCCCTTGAATAGGGTTGTCTCTCTTATCCCCACTGCTGATTTTTCTCTCTTTGTCAACCCCTAGACCTGAATAGCAGCAATTCTCAGTTTTAGACACAGCAAGCCTTTTAAGGGATTTAAAGAACATTTTAAAGGGGGATTTTTGGCGCAACTTTGGGTGTACTATCACGTCAAAAGTCCGAAGACTCGTCAAATGAAATTCGCCATCCCATTGAATTTCACCCCGTATTATGCGAACTAACTCCCAAAAGCCTTGCTACAGGGCAAATTTAGAATTGCTGCCTGAATAGTTACTCTCAATTTAAGTCGATGGGGATACACCAGGCAAGCGTTTATATTTCAAGTAATAGGCAAAAACTGTTATTACAACAATAATTATTGTGCCGATACCCAAATAGTTAGGAACCCAAAAAGCCGCGCCAATGGTGTTAATTTCTCCCGGTTTTAAATGCCAAATTAACTGATTGTCAACTTGTTCTACTGGGGGATTTAATCCTGAGTCATCTTCAATATTTTGACCAGCTAAGGGAGTCTTTAAAGCGAAGTCGATATCAACTAAGGAACCGGGGCTAATGATAATATTTCCCTGTTCGGAAAGTACACCCAAAGCCCGCAAATCAACGGTTAATTTTAAGTTTTTCTGGGTCAAAAAGAACCAATCTTGTTCTGTAACTGCCAGTTTTGAATCCAGTTGCAGTAACTTTATATCATCAGTATTAGCAGAGTTTTTGATTTTAAAGGAAGAACTAGGATCAAAAAATTGATTGAATTTTTCCTCTAATTCCTGACTATTACTAAAGGGAATAGTGACAATTATTTCTCGTTCGGAAATATGATCGGTTTTCCCCTTAAGTAATTTTGCCCTCTGTTCGATACTATTTAACCATTTAGTGGCTTCGGTTTGACTGAGACTGGTTAAGCGTTGTCCGAGGGTGATATGTTGAATAATTTCCCCGTGGTGTTGGTGGGGAAAATTAATGCCCACATCGTAACGGACACAGCCAGTTAAAAAGAGAAAAATACCGCATAAAAAGGGCAGAATAAAGCGGGTTTTCCCGATTTTTTCGGTGGTTAATTGATTCATAATTAATCTTCTTCTAAGTCGTCATAACTTGCTGAACTGCCACCGCTAACCGTAACTAGATCGATTTGCTGACGATAATAGTCTACATCTTTTACTTCCACTTCTACCTCATCACCGAGACGATAGGCAACGCGATTTTTCCGTCCTACCAAACAGCTATGACGGGCCCGATATTCGTACCAATCATCCTTGAGAGAAGAAACATGGACCAACCCTTCCACTAATAAATCGGAAATTTCCACGAAGAAACCATAGGATTGTACACCAGTAATTAAGCCGCGAAAAACTTGACCCATTCTTTCTTTCATTTTCTCGGCTTTTTTCAATCCTTCTAGGTCTTTTTCCGCATCTTCAGCAATTTTTGAGCGATCATTGAGATGGGAAACAATTAGGTGGCTTTCTTCTTCCAACTCCTCCTGAATTTGACTTGGGAGAATATTCCAATGAATCTGTCCATGACAGCTATTACTGCCCAAATTAACCCCGACTTTGACGATTTTGCTGCGGCGATCTTTCCCCTCGGTTAATAGGAGTTTTAACACCCGTTGTACCCAAAGATCGGCATATCTTTGTAGGGGTGAGAGACAGTGGGTATAATTGCTAGGATAGGCCAAACCAAAATGGGGCAGAGGATGACTACTATATCTAACTAATTTGAGAGTTTCTTGCAGGAGATAATTGAGGACTTTCACCGATGAGGAAGCGGAAAAAGTGCGGGTAAGATTTTGATAGTCATTGGGTTTAATCTCCTCCTCGGCAGTTAAATTTAATTCTGCCCCTAAATTATTGGCCAATTTGAGTAAATCCTCCAATTCATCCCAATCTGGTTCCGATTGTCCACAGTAGATACAGGGCAATTTTAAGGCCTGTAAATGTTCAGCGACGACTTTGCCGGCTAAAATTGCCACTTCTGTCAGTAAAGAACGGGCAGGTAAATTATTAGAAGCGAGAACAGTCCCCCCCCGTCCTTCGTCTTTGTAGGGAGAGATTTTGTCTAATTGAATATCAAAACTACCCCGCTGCAGACGTTGGGATTTTAGGGTGGGGCAAACGCTGAAAAATAAGTCTTTCAGGGTTTCAACGGTATCGGTGGGGGCAGCTGCGCTATCTTCTTCACTGAGCAGATCGCGCACCTGTTGATAGGTAAAATGTTGATCCACTTGGATGAGGCTGCGGGTGATTTCGTACTCCACTAGCTCCCCCTTGTCATCGAGGGTGACGAGGATAGAAATAGCGGGGCGCTGTTCTTGGGGTGACAGGGAACAACGACTGGCAAGGGCAGCCGGGACTAATGGCAGCACTTTTTCGCCTAAATAGACGGCTGTTCCCCGTTTTTTGGCAACTTTATCCAATAATCCGCCCCGTTCAATGTAACGGGTGACATCGCTGATATGAATGGCGACTTGCCAGCGATTTTGGTTGATTTTCTCTAAAGAAAAGGCATTTTCAATGATTGGGGGATAATCTAGAGGGGTGTCATCTTCGATGGTAAAGGTGAAGAGTTGGGTTAAATCTCGCAGTTGTTCTTTTTCGCCACTATCGAAGAAATCCGCTAAATTATCGGCAATTTCGAGGGCTTCTGGCGGAAAATTATGGGGTAGATCGTGTTTACAGGAGACGATATCCGTGTCGGCAGCGGCCTCGGCCGTGGAACCGAGAACGCGAGTAACTTTACCGATGGGAGGCATTTCCCCTAGGGGATAACGGAGGACGGAAACATGAACGAGGTGATCGATGTTTTCTAGGAGATTTTGACCATTTTCGAGGAGATTAAGGGTAAATTTCAGACGATCATCCAGGGGAACCGCCACAAACTGCTCATTTTCCTGTTTTACTTGCGCTAGAAGCGAAGGATTAGCTCGTTCGAGAATTAATCTCACCTCTCCTTCTGGGGAACGACGACGGGTTCCCTCGCGGATGATTTTGACTAAAACTCGATCGCCATTCCAAGCGTTACTGAGATGATTTTTCGAGACGTAGATGTCATCAGCATCTTCGATATCTTGGATAGCAAAGCAAAATTCTTTACTGGAACAGCGCAGCTTTGCTTCTACAATATTTTCCTCGATCACACGACGATAGCGCCCCCGTTCTTTGACAACCATTCCCAGACGTTCCAAAGCATCGAGAATCACTTGCAATTTTTCGCAGCTTTCGGGATCGTCTTCGCAGCCTAATTTTTTTTCGAGAAGTTTACCCGTAGCTAATTTATCATCACTAAGATGAGAGAGGAGTGTGGCGATCGAGAAGTCCATCTAACAATAATCCTTACTTACAAGACACTGACGGAATGGTGGACAATTAAGTTTAAATACTTATATAATGAGAGGATTGATTTAAACCATTGACTCGAGAGATTATCTCTATCGGGCTAATTGCGATCGCTGGTGGTGACAGTGAAGGTAAACTGACCAAGCATCGAACACCCGAACCTACCCTGAGAATTATCGAAGCCTTCGTTAGTATAAGCCAATAGCGAACACTGGCAAACCTTTTGGCGATCACTCATCTTGCTGGCAGAAGCTTCAGCCTAGTAGAATCTTGTTACTGTGGGCAAGGCTAATCCTAGGACTGAAAATTTTATCTAATCTTTAATCGTAGCAAGAACTTGCTACATTTTTCCATAATTACGATAGAGTATTTTAGTATAAGTACAAAAGAACTCGAAAAAGTCACCATGTTGCAAAAGTTACGCCAACGTTACCCCCAAGTTGCCCTGATTAGCGAGTTAGTTCAAATCGATCACGGCAAGTATATTGTGAGAGCGATCATCGAAATTGAGGGAAAAACGGTCGTTACAGGTTTAGCAGCGGCAGATACGGTGGAAATCGCCGAAGATAGAGCCAGAGAACGAGCTTTACTGCTTTTAGAGGCTGAAAACACCCCCGATCTCCAGCTTGTGGAAAAAGTCAGCCCCAATAATATTTCTCTACCGTCCGATTTACCTAAAACCGTCCCTAGTACCAAAAAATCGACTAAAACGGCTAAAGTCACTGAAATACCTCGTCCTGAAGCTAAAATTGAACCGGAATTACCCCAAGTTCAGGATATTCCCCCGGCTAAAATTGAACTGGAATTACCCCAAGTTAAGGATATTCCTTTACCGGAACCAGAGCCTTTATTATTAGAAATGGAAACCGATAATTACTCCTTATTATCAGAATTGCCAGAAGAAGCGAGTTTAACCGAAGAAGAACCCCCGGCACCGGAACCAGTTGTTGTTATTCCCGAAGAAATCGATTATTCAGTGCTTAAAACTAAAATTGATGTGGAGATGAAACGATTAGCTTGGACTACAGAAAAAGGTCGAGAATACCTGATTTCTACCTATGGCAAAAAGTCCCGTTTACTGCTAACTAACGAGGAGTTATTAGAATTCTATAACTACTTATCTAGTATCAGTGCCTAATCACTAAACCTGCTGCATAAATTAAAAATCTTCCGTTAAGTGAGGAGTCTCCAAGCCAGTATTCTCCGAGTCAGGAGAAGCGGAAAGAAATAGATTATTTTCTAGCAATAGAAAAGCGATCTTTTTCTGGAAAATGCGATTAAAAACTCACTTTTGCGGGAGATATAATAAAAAAGGAAGCTATTAGCTGCCAGTCTTTTTCTCCCTATCTCACTGATAACTGATAACTGATAACTGAATTAATTTCTTACTGCTTCTGTTTCCGCTTCTTTGGGAACAACCACTGGCACTCCGCTGACTGTTTCAATTTGATAAACAACGCGACTTAATTGGGAAGGACAACAGAGAGGATCAGTATCTTTATAGCGATTAAAAACCACAATAATTCGAGCGCTATTTTGTAAAACAATTCTCTGAGATGCACCATCAGTGCGGGAATCCATCGGTCGCGGGGAAAGAGTGCCAGCGAATTTACCATCGACAAAAACAAAGTCTTGATAACCCATTGGTCGGCACATTCCATCCACTCCACTCATAGCCGAAATAACGCTAGTTTTGCCATAGGTTTGCACGGCCCCGTAGAGTAACCATCCTGCTTTATTAAGTGCTTGATCATTGGCAGTAATTGCCGGACGAACCTGTTCACGACACTGGTTATCGATCACGGTTTTAACGGGAGATTTGGGGATAGGGGACTTGGCTTTATTCCAATTAGTTAACGGTCGATCAAACCAAGCTCGCGGAGTCTCTTTTTCTGGGGTTTGGCTAATAACTTCTAATAGCTTCCATGTTTCGGAATTTTGATTAGTAGCTGGATTGGAGACGGTTTCAACGCTAACTTTAATTTGATAGAAAAATCCTGGTTTATAATCAAATCCATCGATACTATTAGGGAACAATCTCCAGTTTTCCTCGGGTTTTTCTCGCATCTGTAAACAGTCTTTGGTTGGGCCTTGGCTACAGGGTTGTTTCCGAGAATGGATATAAATGGTCTTTTCCGTGCGCGTAGTGGTTGGTGCGGGGGTAAAAGTGAGTATTCCTAAACCTTCGGGAGTACGATAAAATAATTGTAAATCGCCTTTAGCTGTCACTTGGAATTGTTCCACTCCTTGCAAGGCAGCAAGATATTGATTTTCTTGTTTCATCTGCGGTTCCGGACAGGCTTTTTTGGTAGTAGCGATCGCTTGATTGATCTGAAGCGTGTCATCATTGACTTGATAGCCAGTATTATACTGGTTGCATCCGGCCGAACCACTGAGGATATTTTTCTGGAAAGCGGCAGTAATTTCCGTTTCTTTCACCAAACTTCCGGCTGTCCACCCCCTTAGTTTCCATCGAGTCCCCTCCAAAGGGGAAGTATTAGCGATCGCCGCTTTCCCCGCTAAAGCACAACTTAGGGCAATTGTCAAGAAAATTCCCGTTTTTTTGGCGTTCAAAATTGCTATTCTCCTCGTCAAAGCAACAATTCTATTATGGCGTGGGGTAATCGACTCAGTGGTTAGGATAATTTTTCAGATTTCTCTTTCTGACCATCTCGTGACGGATTAAGAGAGAACAAGTTCCCGCAAACCTTAACCCAGTCAGAAAGTCAACGTTGTCATTAATCACTTTTTGCCTTCACAGGGCCAAAAGTTGACCCCAGTTCACCTTAAGCAGTACAATAAAAACCTTGAGTGACCCCTTAAACAAAAAAAACATCATGGCACAAGGACAAGGATTCGGATTCGGTCTCGGTAAGATTAAAGAACTACAAGACGCTTTCCAAAAAGCGCAACAGGTGCAACAAGGGGCCAAAGTTCTGCAAGAAGAACTGGAAACTATGGAAATTCCTGGCCAGAGTGAAAATGGCTTGGTGACAGTCTATCTCAGTGGCAACCAAGAACCCCGGGGTATTGAAATCGACCCTTCTCTCCTCTCCCAAGATCTGGAGATTGTGGCTGGGTCTATTCTAGAAGCCATGAAAGCCGCCTATGATGCCTCCACGGAAACCATGCGCAGCAAAATGGAAGAACTGACCATGGGTTTAAATATCTCCAGTATGTAATCGCTTTTGACCGCAATGGTAAGATGGAAAGTTGGACTAACAAACAAGGAGGTTCAACTTTGCTGACTTTGGGTGTCAATATCGACCATGTGGCCACAATTCGCCAAGCGCGTCGTACCGTGGAACCGGATCCCGTGGCGGCGGCAGTTTTGGCTGAAATCGGCGGTGCTGATGGCATTACCGTTCACTTGCGCGAGGATCGTCGTCATATCCAGGATCGCGATGTGCGGCTCCTCCGGCAAACGGTGCGGACTCATCTGAATCTGGAAATGGCCCCGACGGAGGAAATGATCGCCATTGCTCTCGATATTAAACCCGATTATGTCACCCTTGTCCCCGAAAAGCGCGAGGAAGTGACCACGGAAGGGGGGATCGATATGCTGGGCAATTTTGACCGTTTTTGTCGGGTTGTCGAGCGCCTACAATCGGCTAATATCCCCGTTAGTTGGTTTATTGATGCCGATTTTGCCCAAATTCAAGCGGCCGCTAATACGGGGGCGAAATTTATCGAACTCCATACCGGTCAATACGCCGAAGCACAACAGGAGAGCGATCGTCAAGCAGCATTAACAATTCTTAAAGAAGGTTGTGAATACGCTTCCTCTCTGGGTTTGCGGGTGAATGCTGGTCACGGTTTGACCTATTGGAATGTTTATGCCGTCGCCTGTTTGCCCAATATGGAAGAATTGAACATTGGTCACACAATTATCAGTCGTGCGGTTTTGGTCGGGTTGGAACGGGCTGTTAGGGAAATGAAATTGGCTATGCGTGGGCAATTGTAAAGGCTATCAGCTATCAGCTAATCTCCCGACTAGGGAACAATTACACTGAAAAATTAAAGGAAAAATGATGACAACTTATTATTATTTGGTAGCCAGTCAAAAGTTTTTAGAAGAAGAAGCGATCGAAAAGGAAGTTTTGAAGGAAAGAATCAGGAATTATCAAGAAAAAGGTCAAGAAATTGATTTTTGGTTAATTGCCAATCCAGCTTTTTTAGATACCCCCGCTTTTGCCGATATCAAAAAGAAAACTCCCCAACCAGCAGCGGCAATTGTTTCTCTCAACCAACAGTTTATTACCTGGCTAAAATTGCGTCTAGAATACGTGATCACTGGACAGTTTGAGGCTCCTTCTGATACTATTCCCGAACCGTTAAAATAACCCTTTTGGACTGGGGCTAAAAATACAGACGAGACAATCATCACCAGCTAACTTTGCCTTGCAGCTTGTTAATTTTTCCCTTACCGATTCCCGATACTCGATCCAAATCTTCTAGGGAAGTAAAGGGTTTTTCTTGCCGGGCTGCGATAATTTTTTCGGCTAATTTGCCACTGATACCGGGTAAAGTATCTAGTTCCTCTTTTGTGGCGGTGTTTAAATTAATTAAGCGATCGCTTTTAACTGTTACGGATTGGGGGCAGTTTTTTCTATCCCGTTCGATCCGATTTTTAATAGTTTCCGGCAGTCCTAATTTAGCGGTACGGTAAAGATATTGAAATTCTCGATCGAAATGAGCGGCAACGGTGGGATTATTGATAATAACTAAAGCTTCATCGTTTTGGTGGTTAGCAGCTGCTGACCAATTATGAGAACCAGTGATCACAATTTTATCATCGATTAAACCGAATTTATGGTGTAACTTATCTCCCGCCGCTAGAGCGGGAACTCCTAGGGTATTAATTGGGTTTTGCCAAGGCTGATTATCTAGTTCATAACGACATTTATTACTGAGAGCAACTCCTAATAAATCTAATCCTTCGCTATAGTATCGGAAGGCAAAACTAGGATCAATTAAAGCTTTAATTTCTATCCCTTTTTGATGTCGTTGATCGAGAATATTAGCTAAAGGCTGTTCTGTAAAGACAAACAGGGCTAAATTCACGGATTTTTTAGCTTTATTTAAAGTTTCACCGATCAGACCATTGCTAGTAATTGCCCAAGGATAAGCGGTAGAATCGGGGGAAAATTTTACCGTCAGACTACTATTACCGATAGTAATTGTTTGCGGGTTTCTCTGGGGTTTATCTAACCCAAATTTAGGCCGATCTTCCCTTCCCCACATCAGATTAAATTCTTGTTGAAAAACTCTAGCTAGTGGGGGATTAGTAATTACTAATAAGTGATTGGCATTCCCGACAGTTTTGGGATTAGAAAAGTCTCCATGAATATCACTTAAGGTATAGTTAGCTGAACTGATTAAAGTAGTGTGATGATCAATAACCATGAATTTATGGTGCATTAAACCACTACCTTTTGAGCGATCTGCACTATCATCAATTAGGGGAATACCAGCTTTTTTGAGGATAGTAATTGCATCTCTTTGGGCGATTTCCTCCGCACTTAATTTACCATCTCGATTTAGATCAACTAAATCAAAAAGGTTTTGATAACGTTCCTGTTCTCGATCGCTTAATTGTTCTTGGTTTTTGGCTAAACTATGAATAGGTTGATTGTAAATATTTTCGAGGATAACCCTAACTTTGATTCCCTGCTGCTGACGAGCAACTAAAGCTTGAGCGATGGCGGGTAAACGTAACTCTTGCACCGCTAGATCGATCGAACTTTTTGCCGAGTTAATATTATCAATAATAATCTGTTCTAAATTATCCCCTGGACGATTAATTTGGCGATAGGGATCGGTATAATTTGAACCCTGGGCCTGATTATAATTAAAATAGACTTGAATATATTGATCTTGGGGCAAGGGTTGGGGACGATTTTGGATAGCATTGAGAGAATGACAGCCACCCAAAAGAAAAACTGTTCCTAACAAAAATCCTAACTGTCTCATCGGCTGAATTTTTTTTAATCTCAATTTATCTATTGCCATTTTTGCCCATATAATTATCATTGTACTAGGATTGAGGAGGAGTCAGGAGAGAATTTTTACCTAAGGAGGTTCTCGGCAATCAGTATGTACTAAATTGATTATAAGTAGTCGGACATAAATTCTGTTGTCTATCTTAAGAAATGTAAATTGCCGCAATTCTTACTGACTACTGACTCCTTACCCCACAGTTAACTTTACTTTTGTCCAACTACTTAATCAATCCTGATTCTAGATTGAAGACGATGACTTTGTCCTTGATTGCTTAAATCGCCGACCAAAGATCTGACATCTAGTTAGTGAATTTTGTTATAATCTGGGAAACAATAGCACTGTTCTTCTAGATCTGGGTTTTACCATGACTGAACTTTTACCCCAATGCAGTAATCTGGCTGGTAATGTTAACAGTATAATTGAACTATTAAAAGGCGAATCCTCTCTCCGCAATCAACAGGATACCAGCAAGATAGAAATCGCCCTACAAAAAGCCATTTCTCCCAAATTTGAAATCGTTTTCGCTGGTGCTTTTAGTGCGGGGAAATCAATGTTAATCAATGCACTTTTAGAGCGAGAATTGCTGTATAGTGCCGAAGGACACGCAACGGGTACAGAATGTTATATTGAGTACGCAGAAGCTGATGAGGAAAGAGTGGTTTTAACCTTTCTCAGCGAAGTAGAAATTCGTACTTTAGTCGATACCGTCTGTCAAAATCTGCAATTAACCAATCCCAGTAACATTAATTCCCCGGAATACTGTAGTCAGTTAAACCAATACTGTCAAAAAATTATCGAACAGGAAGGGGGAGAAGGCAAATCCGAGCGAGCTAAACAAGCTCAGGGTTTAAAATTATTAATTGAAGGATTTACTCAAAATCGTGAGCGAATCCATACGCTGCATAATGCCACCTATTCCATGGAACAATTTCACTTTTCTAATTTAGCAGAAGCGGCCAGTTTTGCCCGTCGTGGTAGTAATAGTGCCGTCTTAAAACGTCTAGAATATTACTGTCATCATCCTCTCCTTAAAGATGGTAACGTTTTGGTAGATTTGCCCGGTATTGATGCCCCAGTCAAAAAAGATGCCGCCTTAGCCTATCGTAAAATAGAGCATCCTGATACTTCGGCAGTGGTTTGTGTTTTAAAGGCTGCTTCTGCGGGAGAATTAGCCACAGAAGAAACGGAATTACTCGAAAAAATTCGCTCTAATGCTGGTATTCGTGATCGAGTTTTTTATGTTTTTAACCGCATTGATGAAACCTGGTACGCAGCCCAACTAAAACAACGTTTAGAAAACCTGATTCAAACGCAATTTCGTGATACTTCCCGCCTCTACAAAACCAGCGGACTTTTAGGATTTTATGGGTATCAGGTGAAAAATCAAACCAATATTAATCAGCGTTATGGTTTAGATTCTATCTTTGCCGAAAGTGTCAAAAATTTAGGAGGACAAGAAGAAACACCGCAATTTGTCAGCGAGTTTAATAACTATTGTGCCAACTCCGGTAAATTACTGGCAACTCCCTTTAAAGTTTCCATCCACGGTTATGAAACTCCCAATAAAAATTATTTCCGAGTTTTAAGTGAGTGGGGAACTCCTTTACTAGAGCAGTTAATTGCTGATAGCGGTATCGCAGAATTTCGCACGGCAATTACTCGTTATCTCACCGAAGAAAAACGTCCGCAATTGTTTGCTAATTTAGCCGATGATTTACAATCTCTCTGCATTACTCTGAAAAATCATTATCAAGGGATTTATCGTGATTTAGAAAGTCAACCACGAGAAATTGAGGCGATGAAAGCTCTGGAGTTAAATCACCTCAATCAAGAGTTAAAAGAAGTGGGAGAGAAATTAACTAAACATATCGATGGTTATGTCAATGCTATCGTGGTTAATAGCGATGAAAACTTTGAGGAAGACTTTAAGAAACTGAAAGCGAGAATGGTATCAAGATTGGATGAGTTATTAAATACTTTTTCTGTCAAAAATGCTTACTCACAAGCGACTTTAACCCATCCCCGCAATGCTACAGCACCTTTATTAGCAGTATTGGTAGAAGCTTTTTATTATCTGTCTAACCAGCTAGAAGATGTGTTGATTGAGGAGTCAACAAGTTTAATTAGTCGCTTTTGTCAGCGTCTTTTAGATGCGGTAAGGCAAGGTGATTATTATCGGCAAATTTATCGTTTATTGGGTAACGATAGTGGCATAGAAAATCAGCTAAAACAGCTAGAAGATCAGTTAATTCATGCCTTAGTTTCCGAAGCGAGAACAGAGTGCGATCGCTATGTAAGAGAAAATCACAATTTTTACAACGAAGGCACTTTTTCTATCTTTCAATTTCGGCAAACTGTCCAACAAACTGCCCAAGGTTATGACTGTGAAAGTATTCTTGATGCTGAACCTGCTATTCGTCAATTACTTAAGTTAGATTTTGAGCCAAAAGTATCAGCGACAATTCAGAAAAACTTCCGTCAAACTATTAATAATACTCTGAAAAATCAATTGATACCAATGGCAAAAAAACAAGCCGATACTATTCTACAACAGTTCAATCAAGCTCGTTCTTATCTAGAACAAACCTTAGAACAGGAAGCGGCAGAAAAAATTGCGAATAATGCCCACAAACAGGAAGAAATTAACCAAAAAATTGAGAATTATAACCAAGCGATAAATTCTCTCAATACTTGTTTAACTGCTATGGGTTTACAGAAAAATCATTTACCTGTCATTGGTGAACAAGAATTAGAGATTGCCCCTGAAGTTGTTAATCACTCCAGCAATTAATATGGGGAAATTATCGGCATGAAGCACCAATTCCAGTGTGAATTGGCGTTGTCTTTGAGTAAAAAATGTAAGTTATACTGGCTCTTCGTTACTTGTTATGGTTCGATAGGGGGGCATAGATCGACTAAATCCTTATCTGGCAAGAGACTTAATTGATTAGTTCGCTCTAGATAAAAAACAATTGACAAAAATCGCTAAATGACTTTCTATATAAGGGTTCCATCCCTTATAACCCCCGTCCATTGCATAACACAAACCGAAGAGCCATAATCAATCCCGATTCTAGGCAGTAATCTGGCTGGTCATGTTAACAGTATAACTGAATTATGTCGTCCTTTGTATCCGGTAGAAGAATGTGCGGTTAGGCAGTTTTGATCATTACCATTAATTAGAACTTAAAGTTTATGCTAGATTGAATTCGACCCCTAAAACCAGAATCACTATGACCCAGATAAGCTTCTATGGAGAGCAAAGATGAAGGATTATTGTATTTGATTACCAAGCCATAGTTAGGATCTTCAAATTGGTTATCAAAACCCCGAGTAGCGACGGAATAGTTACTATAATAAAATCCTAGTCTCGTACTACCAAGTTTTTGATCTTTAATAATGGGATAAGTTGCCTCAACAGAATAAAAAACTTTATCGCCAAACGAAATAGGAAAAATGATATTTAATCCTGAAGACTCGGAAAAATTAAGAGAACTAAAATAGGAAATATTCCCAAGACTAGACTTGGGAGCTGCCGCATTTAATTCTTGAGGGCTGAAGCTAAAGTTACTAAACCAAGTCAGATTCCAATTTTGTCTCACGAACTGAAAAACATTACCAAAATTGGCACTGGAAATATTCAAACGATTAGGACTACTATTCCAACTAAAATTGACAAATGGCGAATTACTAATAATTGTCTCCCATTGTTTGTTCTTATTATACCAAATGTTATTAAAATTCCACCTTAAGTTAATACTGGAAAATATTCCAACTGTTTTTTCCTGGAGATCGGAAATATTTTCATCAATTTGAGGAGAAGATTGAGGATATAAATTTGTCCAAGCTCCCAGGGATAAACTATAGCTGAAACCCTTGCTTGTACCGGAGAGTATAAACTCCAAAGCGGGTAAATACAAATAACCGATGTAGGACGTATCTTCAAATTCTCTTTGACGAAATCGACTAATTTCTATTCTGCCAAATTCTATGTCGGCGGCTTTCCCAGGACCGACAATCGGAAGAGCAGTAAAAGCCTCGGATTTTACTGCCAATTGTTGCTTGAGCAATACATCTCCCTCGCCATTTTGAATTTTTATAAAAGCAAAACTTGTACGATTCAAAGGTTCTATATTCGTAAATTCAATGGGGACATTAACACCAGTATAGGCTAAGGGTCCAAAATCATTGGGAGATATTACAGAAAAGAATAGAGGACTTTCCGGAGTCCATTCACCAATTTCTCGACTAAAAAATTGAACCGCCCTTTGATAAGTACCAGTACGCAATTGAAAAAGCAGAGAACTATTGGGAGTAACATGATCTGTGATTGTATAACTACCAGATACTTGATTTAATTGACTAACAAGGTTTGCATTCTGAAGACTATTATTTAATCTTAGGTTCATTGCTCTTCTATCAGCCGAGGTGGATTGAGTAGAAAAAGACTCGGGAGCTTGATTCTCTTCATACTTTTGTCTGGCTGTGGTTAGAGCGCCATTAATATCATTCGGGTTGAGTAAGTAAAATAGCCCCCCCAAAGCTAAACCCAAAGTAGCATTCACCATTTGTCTCTCATCTACATCACTCAAAAAGGGAGATACGGTTAGGGAAACGCCAGGATTAGCAAAGACATTTGTATAACTTAATTCAACTTTTTCAGGGTGATATTTTAGAAGAGTTCGATTCTGGGAATAATTGAAAATATAACGATACCAATTATGAGTTTCTGGCTCAAAAGAACGAGTCGTAATTTCGGGCGCTCGTTGACCGCTACTATACCAGATAAGAGAATTCAGGTAATGAAAATCTCGCTGCTCTTGAGTTAAAAAAGGATTGCTCATCAAAGCGACAATATCATTATTCTGCAATTGTGAACTATCAAGATTTAACGCACTAGCATAAATTCGAGACAATTGATCCTCAAATCCTTTGTCAAATTGTAAGGTTTTTACCCCGGGTAAGGAACTGAAAGACTGATTGAAGTTAAACCCCGCCGTTGTGAAAAAATCTCCTACTGTAACCCCGATTTTGGCTAAATTTTCCAGGGGAATTCTTTGCCCAATTTGCAATCTGACTTTATTGTCTAATAAACCTTGAAAGTTAATAGTAGGAAACCCTTGTAAAAATTTGGGAGCATTTTCTGCATCTAAGTTACCGAAATAAGAACCTCCCCCCTGTTCGGTAAAAGTTGAAGCTTTACGAGTGTCATCCAAACTAACAACCTCAATCTCTCCGTTAATATTAAAAACTACTTGAGGAACACCTGGCACACCTTGAGGAGAAACAACCTCAACAGCACCGCTAGTAATATTTAAGTTGTTATTATCTTTTTCAAAACCCCTAGCACTTTCAAATGCTTGAGGTAGGGCAAAGACTGTCTGAACTCCGAAAAATGGGATCGTGGAAATTGCCGTCTGTCGAGATTTTTGAGTAATAACGTTTCCCTGATAATTGATGTTGCCATGAAAGCCATTTGTTTCAATCACGACATTGTTATCATAAAGCCAATAAAATTGCTGATTATTTGGATAGTAAGAAAAATTAAAGTTTTTAAGTACAGGATCATTAAAATCTTTAAAATTTAATTGATTACCCAGGGAATATTGATCTAAATCAAAAGTAAGATTAACATAAAAATTAAGAATAGTTGGTCTATATTCGTAGGGTTTTATTGTAAGTAAGTCATTGGTGTTAACAATAAAAGGATAGCGTACCGCAACACTTTCCAGAAAACTCTTGACGGCAATATCTTTAATTTTCAATTGTTCCTCAGTTAACGGCGATTGACTGGGAACTTCTTCCTCTGGTTTAATAATTTCTGGAACTGGAGGAACTGGAACAGTGGGTACATCTTTGGGAGTAAAAAAATCTGAGGTTCCAGTTTGCGCTAAATTTAGTTGGCTAATTTCTTTGTATGTAACTACACCAAAAACAGGTGCGTTAATGATATTTTGATTTAATTCTAAGTCATTCAATATATCAATTATTGCCGGCGTAGCAGGAATAGTAAAGGGAGCTAACTGAGTATCTGCCGATAAAAATTCTTGAGCGGGAATCTGAGCTATCGACCTATCGCCGGAAGAATCAATCTCCAGTTTGATGGTGGTGGTGGGAATTT
>NZ_JAQMSY010000093.1:0-18235 GCF_028329095.1 Microcystis sp. CS-574 | reverse complement strand
CAAGAGAACCTCCCTGTGCATAGTTTTCGGACTTTGTTGGAAGACCTGGGGACGATTTGCTTGAATACAGTGGAATGTACGATTAGGGAGGGAAGTTATCGTTTTTCTAAGATAACTCGACCGACTCAACTCCAACAAAAAGCGTTAGATTTATTGGGAGTTTCCCTGATTTGTACCCAGTAACGGGGCGGCGGAAATTCTTTTAATCCCTTCTACAGCATAGGTTATGGCCTTTTGTCAACGGGGAAGTCCAGGTATAAGCTGTTAAGTATTTAAATTGATTGTTGAGATCAGGCACTCTGGCAACAGTAAAGGGATAAGCGGTTAAAATACATCTTAGCTTAAGGACTAGAGAATATTATGAGACTAGAAAGAGAAGATTTTGATTGGGCGGTACAAGAAAACCTAATTACTGCCAGCCAAGCTGAAAATTTATGGACGGCTTTTATATGCCGTTATCCCCAGGAAGATGAAGTTAATCGCCCTCGCTTTAATTTTGCTAATGTGGCCTATTATTTTGGGGCATTAATTGTTATCTCTGCCCTGGGGTGGTTGATGAACAAAGCTTGGGAGAGTTTCGGCGGTGCAGGACTATTTTTTATCGCCCTGTTTTATGCAATTTGTTTTATTTTTGCGGGGAAAAATCTCTATTTTCAGCAAAATCTCAAAATACCAGGCGGCCTTTTATTTACCATGGCAGTGGCAATGACTCCCTTAGCAATCTACGGTTTACAACGCTGGACAGGATACTGGCAAGCCGGAAATATGGCCATTTATCCAGATTTCTATACCTGGACTAAAGGCAGTTGGTTTTTAATGGAATTAGGCACGATTATCGCAGGATTAATAACTTTGCGATTTGTTAAATTTCCTTTTTTAACTGCACCGATCGCTTTTAGTCTGTGGTATATGTCAATGGACTTAACCCCTTTACTATTTGGCGAGGACGAATATACATGGAGACTGCGACTGTGGGTATCCTTTTGGTTGGGAATTGCCTGTTTAATAACTGCCTATTTAATTGATGTACGTCAGCGCCGTAGTCGGGGTGATTTTGCTTTTTGGCTGTACTTATTCGGATTAATTATGTTTTGGTTTAGTTTATCTCTCCTCATCGATGATAATGAAGCGCAACGATTTTTGTACTGTCTAATTAACTTGGGATTGATGTTATTATCCGTCCTGCTAAAAAGAAGATTATTTGTGGTTTTTGGAGGTATCGGAGTATTTGCCTATCTTTCCTATCTCTCCTATCGTATCTTTGCCGATTCAATTTTCTTTCCCTTTGCCCTAACCGTCCTAGGACTTGGTATTATCTATATGGGAGTTTTGTATCAGCGTCATTACCAAACCATGGCTAGATTTATTGAAAGTTATATCCCTCTCGAATGGCGCAATTTATTACCCAAAGATCGATAATTAGGAGAAATGGTTTTTCAGTGATCAGTAAACAGTAATCAGTAAACAGTGAACTGATAACTCACATCTGATAACTGATCACTGATAACTGATCACTGATAACTGATAACTGATAACTGATAATCTTCCTTCTATGCGAATACTTATCGTTGACGATGAAAAAGAATTAACCGAACCCTTAGAACAAATTCTTGCTCAAGAAGGCTATGAAGTTGATATTGCTGATCATGGTCGGACGGGGTTAGAATTGGCACAAGAGAATAATTATGACCTCTTAATTCTCGATTGGATGTTACCCCAGCAATCCGGATTACAAATCTGTCAATATTTACGCAATCAAGGGGACACCACTCCCGTTTTATTTCTAACCGCTAAGGATACCATAGACGATCGAGTGGCGGGATTAGATGCTGGTGCTGATGATTATTTAGTCAAACCCTTTCAACTGCGAGAATTATTAGCGAGAGTCCGCGCTTTATTGCGTCGTTCTCCCAATTTTGAAGCTAGTAATAGCAGTAAATTAAAATGTGCTGATTTAGAACTCGATAGCGAAAATCAAGTGGCCTATCGTCACGGTCGCACGATCAGTTTATCAGCAAAAGAAATACAATTGTTAACTTTATTTATGACCCATCCGGGGCAACTTCTCACCCATGAACAAATTTATCAGCATCTCTGGTCAGAAGGAGAGCAACCTAATAGTAATGTGGTTCCTGCCCTGATGCGCTTGCTGCGTCGTAAAATCGAAGCGCCTGGAGAAACACCTCTAATTAATACTGTCTATGGGAAGGGCTACCGTTTCGGGGAAAATTAGGGAATGCTGAAGGATAATGAGAATAAGTAGCTGGTTATAATTAAATTAAAAATGGATTTTAGGTTCGATCCCCCCTGCCCCCCTTGATAAGGGGGGATTAAGGGGGTATCCCCCTTAATAAGGGGGCATCTGATAATTTTTAACGCCTACCTACTTAGCAACTGATTACTGATTACTGATATATGTTATCCTGCCTACAAATTGAAAATTTTACCCTCATCGATCGCTTAGAATTAACTTTCGGCAGCGGATTAAATGTACTGACCGGTGAGACGGGGGCAGGAAAATCGATTATATTAGATGCGATCGATATTGTTCTCGGTGGTAAAGTCAATCATCGCGTCATCCGTCAGGGAAGCCAACAATCAACCCTAGAAGCGACTTTTTCTCTGACTCCAGAATTAATTGCTTGGCTAGAAAGTCAGGAAATTGACCCATTAGAGGATAATAGTCTGACCATCAGCCGGGAATTAGTGATTACTAATAATTCCTTGCGTTCTCGCTCTCGGATTAACGGAGTCGTCGCTAATCGCCAACAAATGGCGCAAATAAGAGATTTTTTGGTAGAAATCACCGCTCAAGGTCAAACAGTTCAGTTAATGGACGCTAATCGACAGAGGGAATTATTAGATCTCTACGGGGGTGAATCCCTGCTGCTGCAGCGGGAAAAAGTAGTCACAGCCTACGCTAACTGGCAAGAAAGCAAGAATATTTTCAATAATAGATTGCAATCGGAACAAAATCGCCTACAGAGATTAGATTTATTAGAATATCAACTAAAAGAACTAGAATCAGCTAATTTAACTGACGCTAACGAGTTGGAACAGTTAGAACAGGAAAGAAACCGACTCTCCCACGGTGTCGATTTACAAAATTCCAGCTATCAAGTCTATCAACTACTCTACCAAAATGATCGCGATCAACCCGCCGTCGCTGATTTGTTAGGAAAAGCTGAAAATATCTTGACAAATATGATGGTTTATGATAGCAGTTTAGAGCCAATTTTAGAGATGGTGCGATCGGCATTAAATCAGGTGGTGGAAGCGGGACAGGAAATCAACGTTTATGGGGATAGTCTAGAGGCAGATCCGGAGAGATTGAACGAGATAGAAGAGAGAATTGTCCAACTTAAGCGCATTTGTCGCAAATATGGCCCAAGTTTAGCCGAAGCGATCGATTATTATCAGAAATTACAGCAGGAATTAGCGGAGTTGACGGGAGAAGGACAATCGATTGAGGAATTAGAAAAAATTTGTCAGCAACAGGAAAAAATCTATCAAGAAACTAGCACCCAGTTGACCTTTTTGCGACAAGAAACCGCTAGTCAACTAGAAAAACAATTGGTACAGGAATTAAAACCTTTAGCCATGGAAAAGGTGATTTTTGTCTGTCGGATTGACCCGGGTAATCCTAGCAGTCTGGGAGTCGATCAAGTGGTATTTTATTTTAGTCCCAATCCGGGGGAAAAAATCCAACCTTTATCCAGTACCGCTTCCGGAGGAGAAATGAGTCGTTTTCTCCTAGCGTTAAAGTCCTGTTTTTCCCAATCCCAATCGGCAGCAGCCACCCTAATTTTTGACGAAATTGATGCGGGAGTATCGGGAAAAGTTGCTCAAGCAATTGCCGATAAATTAGATCAATTAGGTCAACAATATCAGGTTTTATGCGTCACTCATCAACCCTTAGTGGCTGCTTTAGCTGATCACCATTTTCGAGTTTATAAACAAATGATTGCCGAAGATGATTCCACTAATCTCTCGGAAATTCGCACGGTTGTCCGGGTTACTTCTCTCGATAATCGTCAGACGAGAAGGGAAGAATTGGCACAATTAACGGGAGGAAATTCGGCAGCGGCTGCCATCGCTTTTGCCGAGTCTTTATTGGAGAAAGCGGCTGCCAAAAAACAGCAGGATTTAACCTTGAAATTGACTGATTAACCAACGTCCTACCTGACTTTGATCTCTGGTGCGTGCCTGTTGTAAAGCTGACTCTAAAACCGCAAGTTTTAAATTAGGTAAAACCTTTGATATATCAATTCTTTTACTACCTCGATCGATTATTTCAAAAGCGAATATTTGGGGATCATCTACCTTAACACTCCAGTATTCACTAACCCCTAATTCTTCATAGAGTAAGCGTTTATTACCTAAGTCATCATTAAGGGTAGATTTTGAGATTTCAATGACTAAATCTGGTGGGGGATACTGATTCAAATCAATAATCGAAGTACCGTAGGGAATCAGATTAGCTTTCTCTGCAAAATAATAAGATATATCCGGTTGAACTTCTCGATAACCAGACCTGCGAAAACTGCAATTATCTTTGGCATTAAAGGTCAGATTTTTTAGGGTAGCATAGAGACTAACAGCGAAGATCAAAATAGCATGATCGCTGGCATGATCGTTACCAATAGGAGTCATTTCTAATCGATAATAGCCATTGTAATAATAACTTTTTCCTTGATTTTCTGGGAAGTTTTTAATTGCTTCTAAGTATTCTTCCCAACTAGCTTTAATCCATAAATCTGTCGAGATAGTAGTTTCTAGCTGTTGCATAATATTAGCCTCGATTTTATGGAGTTAACCTTGAAATTGACTGATTAACCAACGTCCCACCTGACTTTGAGCTCTGGTGCGTGCCTGTTGTAAAGCTGACTCTAAAACCGCAAGTTTTAAATTAGGTAAAACCTTTGATATATCAATTCTTTTGCTACCTCGATCGATTATTTCAAAGGCGAATATTTGGGGATCATCTACCTTAACACTCCAGTATTCACTAACTCCTAATTCTTCGTAGAGTAAGCGTTTATTACCTAAGTCATCATTGAAGATTGAAGGTAGATTTTGAGATTTCAATGACTAAATCTGGTGGGGGATACTGATTTAAATCAATAATCGAAGTCCCATTTGGTATCAGATTCGCTTTTTCTCCTAGATAGTAAGATATATCTGGCTGCACTTCTCTAATTCCTCTTTTACGATAAGAACAAGTGGGGAGTCCTTGAAAAGGAATTTCTTTGAGGATAGCGTAGAGACTCACCCCCAAAAAGACAACGTGATTATCTCTAGCGTGTTCAAATCCAATAGGAGTCATTTCTAATCGATAATAGCCATTGTAATAATAACTTTTTCCTTGATTTTCTGGGAAGTTTTTAATTGCCGCTAAGTATTCTTCCCAACTACCTTTAATCCATCGGTCAGTTATCCCCCTAGTTTCTAACTGTTGCATAGTTATCCGATCCCGCCTTTAACATTTTCTGTAATTATAGCAATTATTGCTTAAATCAGAACCAGGGAACTGAGCAAGTATAATGATAGGATAGATTAATTTAGTAAAAATTAGCCCAATTATGACCACAACTTATGATTATATAATTATCGGTGGTGGTATCACCGGTTCCGCCTTAAGCTACGAACTAGCCAACCTAGGCAGTCGAGTCCTCTTATTAGAAAAAGAAACCCATCCCCTCAACGCCACTTTCTACAGTTACGGGGGTTTAGCCTATTGGTCGGCCACCACAGAAATCCAGAGAAAATTATATCAAGAAGGTCGAGAAATTCAGCGCAATTTATCGCAGGAACTGGGCATGGATAATGAATACCGAGACCTAGAGCTAATTCTCACCGTGAACCCCGAAGATGATCCAGTCGCTGTGGCCGAAAAATTTGCTATCTTTGCTATTACTCCCGAAATTCTCGATCCGCAGGCAGCGATCGCTTTAGAACCCCTATTAAATCCCGCTGCTATCTCCGGAGTTTTACGACTGCCCCACGGTCACATTAACGCCGAAAAAACTAATCTTGCCTATCAACAAGCTTTTCTGCGTCTGGGAGGCACGATTATTCGGGAAGCTGTCATCGAATTAATTGAAACTGCATCGAGATTTACCGGCGCAAAAACTCCTAAAAATAATTATTCTGCTGGGGAAACTATCGTCTGTGCGGGGGGATTAACCCGGTCTTTACTGCAAAAATCTGGTATTGCTGCTCCCGTCTATTTTACCCATGCCCAGGTGATCAAAATTCCCCCCACTGAGATCAAATTAAACACCCTAGTTATGCCCGCAATTCCTGCCAGATTGCTATTAGAGCAAAAAATCACCCAACTAGAAAAGCAGGGCATTTGGCAGAGAGAAACCCCAGAAATAATTGCCAGTGTTTTAGAAACGGGGGCGGTACAATTCCGGGATCAAAGCCTTTATCTAGGGCAAATTAGCGCCATTATCACCGATCCAAGCGCGATTTTAAACCCTGTGGCGGGGGAAAAAGCAATACGCACCGCCGTGGGGACATTGCTGCCCTCTTTAGCCTCTCTCCCCGGAAGTTGTCATCATTGCCTAGTGGCCTTTGCTCCCTCGGGACAGCCCCTAGTGGGAGCGATCGCCGATAAAGTGGGATTGCAGGTATTTTCTGGTTTTACCAGTACACTTGTATCGGCTCCGCCCCTAGCTCGACGTTTTGCGCGTCATCTGCTGGGGGAAAATGACGAAATAATTACAAAAGTTAAGAGAGAAATTAACTGATGGTTGCCATTAACCCTAATCGACTTTTTCCAATTGCCAAAGAATTTGGTTTCCCTCGCGTCTGACCCGGGAGATTACCCAATTTCGCCACGGCCAATGGTCGCCTCGACTGGTAACGGCCCCTGGATTAATATCCATTAAATCCGCCACTTCGGCGCTGGTAATCAAATAACCGCGATTGGCCACTTCATCGGCAATGCGTAGGGTTTCGATGAGATTTCTTAGCTGGTCAACTCTTTCTCCCCGGGGTAACTGGATTTCATCGCCAGCGCTATTAGGTGGTTCATTCATGGTGATGGTCTGGTCAAAGTTTATTAACAATTAAAAATTGTCGGTTGAGGCAAACAATCAAGCTTTCCTATCGTTATTCTATCGATTCTATCAATAATAGTTGTCATCAAAACAGTCCTATCTCCTCGAATCTTACCGTCAGATTTTTACTAAAACCAGAAAAACCCCTTGACAAAAAAAACAAAATATAGTAAAGAAATCTAGGGTAAGCTCATCTTAGACAATCCTTGACAAAATGAACTTTATCTGAGTTGCCTACCCACGATTCAGGCATATTTGAGGAGAATTCGCCATCTCCGACCAAATAGGTCGAGTTCGTAACTATTCTGATTGACTGGTATCACTTGAAATGCCCATGCGGATCACAAAATTGGCCAATTGTCAATAGGGTTTGAGATGCGCTCACCCTAGGGAAAGTGGTTAGCGGTCACTGATAACTGATCACTGATAACTGATCACTGATAACTGCTATAAAATTGGACTAGCCTTTTTCCCCAGAAAAAAAATTCCCCCTCCATGACCTTAATCCTCTACAACACCCTCAGTCGTCGCGAAGAACCCTTTACCCCCCTCATCCCCGGCATGGTCTCCATGTATTGCTGCGGCATTACCGTCTATGATTATTGCCATTTGGGTCATGCGCGTACCTGTGTGGTTTGGGATGTGGTGCGGCGTTATTTAGAGTATCTCGGTTATAAAGTGCGCTATATTCAGAATTTCACCGATATTGACGATAAAATTCTCAATCGGGCTAAAAATGAACATACCACCATGGCGGCCGTGGCCGAGAGATTTATCGAGGCCTACTTTGAGGATATGGCAAAATTAGGAGTCAGACCGGCGGACGCTTATCCCCGGGCCACTCATACCCTCGACGGTATCAAGCGCCTAGTCTATGAATTAGAACAAAAAGGCTATGCTTACCCCAGCGATGGCGATGTTTACTACTCCGTCCGTCGTTTTTCTGATTATGGCAAACTATCAGGGCGAAAACTGGATGATTTGCAAGCTGGGGCCAGCGGCCGGGTAGAAACCGACGACCCGGAAGCAATTAAAAAACAAGACCCCTTTGATTTTGCCCTCTGGAAAGGGGCAAAACCGGGGGAACCTAGTTGGGATTCTCCCTGGGGCCAAGGTCGTCCGGGGTGGCATATTGAATGTTCGGCCATGGTCAAAGAACAATTGGGAGAAACTATCGATATTCATGTGGGGGGAAGTGATCTAATTTTTCCCCACCACGAAAACGAAATTGCCCAAAGTGAAGCGGCTACGGGTAAACCTCTGGCCCACTATTGGTTACATAATGGCATGGTTAAGGTGGCTGGGGAAAAAATGTCGAAATCCCTCGGTAATTTCATCACTATTCGCGAGTTATTGGCAAAATATGACCCCTTAGCCGTGAGATTATTAATTTTAGGCGCCCAATACCGCAAACCGATCGATTTTTCCGATGAGGGATTGCAGGCGGCCACTAATGGCTGGCATACTTTACAAGAGGGTTTATCCTTTGGTTATAAGCATCTTCCGCCAGATAATCCCGCAATTACTGACCAAGAGCTAGAAAATCGCTTTCAAGAGGCGGTAAATCACGATTTTAACTTTGCCGGTGGTTTAGCGGTGTTATTTGAAATCGCTAAGGAATTACGCAAGGAGGGTAATAATTTAACCCATGCGGGTAAGACAGACAGCAATCTGGCCCAATTAGCGGTAAAATGGCATACTTTGGTGAAATTGTCTAGGGTTTTGGGCTTAGAAATGGCCGCTGACCAGGGAGAAACCCCTGTTTCTGAGGGAATTAGTGCAGCGGATATCGAAAATCTCATCCAACAACGGACAGAGGCGAAAAAAGCGAAAAATTACGCCGAAAGCGATCGCATTCGTGCAGAATTAAAAGCCCAAGGCATTACTTTAATCGATCAACCCGGGGGAGTGACTAAATGGTTAAGAGAGGGAGACTAGAAATTCTTTAACCACTTCCTCCACCCTGCGATCGCGTCCATCCACCTGATAGTTTAATTTCTGCATAGCTGTGGAGGTAATTTTGCCGGTGAGTTTGGCTAAAACCTGTCGCAATTGTGGATATTTTTGCAAACTATCCAGGTTAAAAATCGGTACCGCTTCGTAGGGAGGAAAATAGCGTTGATCATCTTCTAGGATGACTAAATCTAGCACGGGAATTAAGCCATCGGTGGAATTTCCCGCCACTAAATCCACCTGTTTTTCGGCTAAAGCGCGGTACATTAACCCTAAATCCATCACTTTCGGGGGTCCGGCAAAAGTTAGGCCGTAGGTCTTCGCTAATCCCTTGTAACCGTCTTCCCTTTCCAAAAATTCATAACCAAAACCCGCTTGCCAATTGGGGGTATATTTAGCCACCTGCGAGAGAGTTTTAAGATTGTATTGACTGGCGGTTTCTCCCCGGATAACAATGGCGAAAGTATTCTCAAATCCTAGACTGGGAAAGACTTCTAGATTAAATTTTTCTGGATAAATCTTTTGCAGCTTTTCAAAGACTAATCGGGCATCGTTAAGGGGTTTTTCTTGCAAAATTCCCGTGAAAGCCGTGCCAGAATACTCCACATAACCGTCGATTTTACCCGCTTTCACCGCTTCATGACAGATCAGAGTACCACCGAGATTAAATTGACGATCAACCCGTAAATTCGTCTCTTTTTCGATCTCCTGTGCCAAAATTTCCCCTAAAATCACCTGTTCGGTAAAATTTTTGGAACCGATCACCACTGTGCCGGGGGATGAATGGAAAATTTGAGTCAAGAGGAAAGATAGCAAGGCCAACCCAATTAAACCTAAGCCCCATTGCCATTTAGAGGGCTTTTTCGGACGTTGCGAAGGGGAAAAGGTCTTTTCTAGCCGACCGAGACTCCAATCGGCAACAAGGGCTAAAAAAGCGGCAGGAATTGCCCCCGCCAAAATTAACTGATTGTTGACCGTGGCAATACCGCGAAAAATAAACACTCCCAAACCACCGCCACCGATGGCAGCTGCGATCGTAGCCACACCGATAGCAATCACCGTCGCAATTCTCACTCCTGCCAAAATTGTCGCCCCGGCTAGGGGTAATTCGATATAGCGCAGGATTTGACCGTCGGTCATGCCTAGGGATAACCCGGCTAATTTTAATTCGGGATCAACTTTTTTGATGCCCAGATAGGTATTTAAAACAATTGGCAGTAAAGTATAGAGAGTTAGGGCAACAATAGCGGGAATTTTGCCGATTCCTCCCAAAAAAGGCACGGAAATTAAAAAACCAAATAGGGCTAAACTGGGGATAGTCTGTAGGGTGTTAACGATCGCTATAATCGGTGGGGCGAGAATAGCTTGACGACTAATTAAAATACCTAGAGGAATCCCGATTAAGCTACCCATAGCCATGGCTATTCCCGTCAAGAAAAGATGCTCTCCTGTGCGAAAAGCGATTTCCCCCCCATAATCTAGCCAAAAACTATCCATAAACTTCCCTTAAAGCGGCTGCTTCATCCTATTGTATAGAATAAATAGTATCTATTAGTTCCAGTCTTGATTTAAAGATTCTATCACCATCTTGACATTATTTCCTCCCTAAAGACCAATGACTAACAAATTTAATCCTCGGGCTAAAACTGTTGCCGATTGGGCCTATATCGGTATTGATAAACATTTTCATAAAGTTCTTAGACACGAAGCTGGGGTTTTACTCGATCAGGATACGGAAGAATTACATCAAATTCGTGTGGGAATGCGCCGTCTTCGCAGTACTTTAACTGGTTTTGCACCCGCTTTAACCATGCCGAAATATGCCGATCAAAAACGGGTGGGTAATCTGGGCAGAATTTTAGGAGAATTGCGGGATTTAGATGTGTTAAAAGAGGCTTTTATCGGTCATTATCAGCCAATTTTGCCCCCGCAAGAACAGGATTTACTAAAGAAAGTTTTACAAGTTCTCGAACAACAAAGAAAAAAGGCATTTGCTAAGGTAGAAAAGCTGTTAAAGTCCGATAAATTTCTCAATTTTAAGGCAGATTTTGCCAGTTGGTTGGATAATCCCACCTATCAACCGATAGGAAAATTAGATATTGCCACGGTTTTACCAGACTTATTATTACCGCAAGCGAGTCGCTTTTTACTGCACGAAGGCTGGTTAGTTGGGGTAAATTTAGAGGAAGATCAAAAAGTAAGAGATTTTTCTAGTCAAGAAATTGATGACTTATTGGAAAAGGAAGGATTATTACTGCATGATCTTCGCAAAGAAGCCAAGCGTTCCCGCTATAATATGGAGTTATTCACTCAGTTTTATGGCGACAAATATCAAGAGTACCTAGAAGATATTAAAAACCTTCAAGGTATTCTCGGAGAAATGCAGGATTGTTGTGTTCTCTCGGATTTTCTTAGCCAAATTTTCCCCAATTGTCTTGCCAAGGAAATGCCCACCTTACTAGAAATTTTCCAAAATATCCGTCACCAAAAATGGCAAGAATGGCAACCCTTACAAAAGAAATTCCTTGACGCTGATACCAGAAAAAGTCTGCACAAGACAATTTTACAGCCTATTTTTCGGCCAAATAGTGTAAAATTAGAAACTAATCCAGAATCCTGAGATTAGAACCGATGAATTTTTTTCAAAAGTTAAACCACGCCATTAGTCAAAACCAGACTCTACTTGTCCTCGGTTTAGATGCTAACCCCGAAATGATGCCCTCCACCCCGGGAGAATTAATCGTTAATTTAGAACGGTGGCTCAAGTTTATTATCGATGAAACTGCCCCTTTTGTCTGTGCCTACAAACCAACTTTAGGCTTTTATCAAGCTTTGGGAGCGGCAGGGTTAGAATTATTACAGCGAATTTTAACGGCAATTCCCGATCATATCCCGGTAATTTTGGATGCTAAACACGGCGATATTAACACTAGCAGTGTTTTAGCCGAGACTATCTTTAAAACTTGGCAGGTGGACGCGGTCACTCTCAATCCCTACTCCGGACAGGATCACGTTGCTCCTTTTTTAGTTTACCCCGAGCATGGAGCTTTTATCCTCTGTCATACTTCCAATCAAGGCGCGATTAATCTGCAAGAATTCCCCAGTCGCGACAATCCTTTTTATCTGCAAGTTGTCAAAGAAGCTTGCACCTGGGGAACTCCCGAACAAGTATTTTTAGAAGTGGGAACTACTCAACCAGAGATATTGAAAAGGATTCGCAATTTTGCTCCCGAAAGATTGATTTTATTACGCAGTATTTGGGAAGAAAAAAGTCAATTCTCCGAGTTAATTACTGTGGGTTTAAATAGTCATGGCGAGGGTTTATTAATTCCTGTACCCCAAGACTTTTTATCTCAACCCGATTTGGGGGCAAAAGTCAAGGATTTACGAGAGGAAGTCAACAAAATTCAACAAAATCACCAGCAAGAATCGAGCCAAGATGATACTTGGACTGCTAACGTTTGTCTTTTAAAACAACATCCTCATCAGGATTTAATTCTACAATTATTTGATATTGGCTGCTTGATGTTTGGCGACTATGTGCAAGCATCGGGAGAAACTTTTTCCTATTATATCGATCTGAGAAAAATTATCTCTAATCCTAATATTTTTCAGCAGGTAATTGAAGCCTATGGAGAAATATTAAAAACCTTGACATTTGACCGCATTTCTGGTATCCCCTACGGTTCTTTACCTACAGCTACGGGTTTATCTTTATTATTAAATCATCCGATGATTTTTCCCCGCAAAGAAGTAAAAGCTCACGGCACAAGAAGAGTAATTGAAGGTAATTTTCAAGTGGGGGAAACCGTGGTAGTAGTGGACGATATTTTAATTTCTGGCAAAAGTGCGATCGAGGGGGCAGAAAAGATTAAATCGGCGGGATTATTAGTTAATGATATTGTGGTTTTTATCGACCATGGTGGCCCTGTTAAAGATAAACTTCGTAGCCATGGTTATCAACCTTATTCGGTTTTAACCCTAGCAGAAATTACCGATACTCTCTACGAAGCGGGAAGACTGACAGAAGCAGAATATAGCTGTTTTTTAAATCGCTCCCATTGATATTTAGGGTTTGCGGCAAAAAGTAGGGGCGAAGCATTCGGATAGAATATCTAGGGTTTCACCGATAGGTTATTGCCCGAATGCTTCGCCCCTACAGGACGCGGGCCGATGAAGAGGCCAGGTTTTGAACCACGATTCTCTCAAAATCTTGCACCTGTGGGAGCGAAACAGAACCCTAAAACCCTTACCTCGTCTATATTTCACATTTATTCAGCAAGCTCTACTTAGTTTCTAGCCTTCTTTTTCGGTAGGAGAATCGCCGAATCCTTTCTTGGAGCCTTTTGCCTTTTGCCTGTTGCCTGTTGCCTTCAGAAGCTGATCACTGATTACCGATCACTGGAAATTGTTAAGAAACTTGACTGCGTAAGACCTTTAAGGGATTGAGGAGCTTACCTTCTTCCTTTTCCTCAAAAATAGTTAAATCTTCGGGTTTACAACGTTTTATATGCAATTTAATCCCCTGCGCTCCTTCTGTTTTCAAATCTTCTTCGTAACCAGCTTGAGCGACTTCAGCCTCGTCTTTAGCGAGAAAAGGACCAAAATAATAAGTACATCTGGGATAGTCGGTTTTAATCTCGACCCAGTAGGCTAATCCGAACCTTTCGAGTAAGCTAATCAAAAATTCTTTCATTTCGTTCCCCATCTAAATCTACTCTGGTGGTTTTGTTACGTTTGTTTACATTTCGCAAACTTCCTTCCTATTCTATTTATACTTTCTCCTTTTGGCTATTGGGAGTGTCGAAAAATACAGATTTTCAATCGGGGGAATTTTGCCAGCGTTGCCGGTAAACCTCGTAAAGAGCCATAGCCGCCGCCACCGAAGCATTGAGACTGGGGGTTTTGCCTGCCAAGGGGATAGATACCAACTCATCGCAGGACTTTTGGGCCAACAGACTCAAACCCTCTCCCTCCGAACCTACCACCAATCCTATCGCACCCGTTAAATTGATTGTGTGTAAAGATTTACCAGTTTTTGCCGCCGTGCCGTAGAGCCAAAAACCGGCCGCTTTTAATTCCTCTAAAGCACGATTGAGATTAACCACCCTAGCGACGGGTAAATATTCCAGGGCCCCCGCCGCCACTTTCATCACCGTCGATGTCACCCCGGCGGCGCGACGTTGGGGAATAACTACCCCCTGACACCCCATGGCTTCGGCGGTGCGAATGATTGCCCCAAGGTTATGGGGATCCGTAATACCTTCAGCGATGACGATGACGGGGTGGCGACTTTTGCCCTTAGCTTTTTCGATCAGATCGGCTAATTCGATATACTCATAGGGAGACATTTGGGCGGCGATCCCCTGATGATTGGCCTTACTGGTAATCTGATCGAGACGGAGATCGTCCACCTCATCAATTACCGTGCCGTTGGCTTTGGCTTTTTCCAAAAGGGTATGATAACGGGGATCGTAACGGAGTCGATTGACTACCCAAATCCGATTCAGTTGGCGCTCCTCCTCCATGGCCGTTAAAACTACCCGGCGACCGTAGAGCAGATCATCAGCTTCTTGGTTTTCTGGAGTTACTGTCGGGGATTTAGCCAGAATTGGCCCGGTTTTTGACCGCGAGGGCCGGCGAAAATTACTATTATCGGACTTGCTACGAAATGGTCGATCGCTCATGATTGCATGGATTAATAAAAGGGGGTCGGGAATAATAGTTAGTAAAAGTATAGTCAAATATAGACAGACTGAATTCCATTGCAGAAATTCCCTTCACTTTTACTTCGAGAGATTAATTCTCCTTGGGTGAACTACGCACCTCTCTATCCCATAGCAGTTAAACGCATTTGGGAATGCTTTTCGTAAAATACCTGAGGGCTATAATTCTAGTTTTTCTAATAGTTGATGTAATCTTGAGGGGTCTTGTAGATAAAGATAGCCGAACAGGGTTTCTAAACTGCTGGCCTGCTGATAGACTTGGGCTGTCAGACGACGACGTTTTCCCGTGACCGCATTGCGTCCCCGGCGCAGAATTTCTTTTTCTTGGTCTGTCAGATAGGGCTGCAGTTGCGCTAAATCTAAAGCCTGTTGTTCGGCCCTGACTTTGCCCACCACCTGAGCGTGATAGTCTCCCAGACGCTGGGGCGGCAGTAAATAATAGGTGCGGATGTATAATTCATAAACAGCATCCCCCAGATAGGCCAGAGAAGCGGGCGATAATCGGTCAAGACCCTCTAGGATTGGTGAACCCTGGCCACTGACCTGTAAGCGAAGTTTTTCGAGAGGAGATTCCACGATTTACGCTTTTTCTAGATATTCGATCGCTTCTTCCAGGGTGGATCGCAGGGAAAAAAACTTCTCCAATCGCACCAGTTTTACGGTTTGAGTTACCCGCGCATTGGTAACAATTTGTAAACTGCCCCCTTCGGTTTTGGCCTTTTTCACCAATTTTACCAAAGCCCCTAAACCGGAGCTATCGATAAAATCAATCTGAGCCAGGCTAATAATCACATCCTTAGGACCCTGCTCCACATAGCCTTCGATCACCTTACAAAAAGTCGGTTCGGAAAAGGCATCTAAAAGACCCGTCAAACGGAAAATTTGGTACTTATCTCTGACCTCGCGGGTGCCTCGCAAGCTGACAGTCAAGTTAATTGCTTCTGGAATAATCGCCTCCTAGCTCTAGAGCCGTAAAAATCAAAACCCTAGTATATCCTAAAAATTTACGCCCGATCCTTTTTTGCTTGCCGCATTAAATCAACAAATTTGCCAAACAGATAATCAGCATCGTGGGGGCCGGGACTGGCTTCGGGGTGGTATTGCACCGAGAAAAAGGGCAGAGACTTGTGTTTTAAACCCGCTACGGTGCGATCATTGAGGTTGAGATGGGTAATCTCCACTTGCGGATTTAAAGAGGCTTCCTGCACGGCAAAACCGTGATTCTGACTGGTAATTTCCACCTGTTGCTGCAGTCCACAGGGTTGATTTAACCCGCGATGGCCAAATTTTAGTTTAAAGGTTTCTGCCCCTAGGGATAGGCCTAAAATTTGATGACCCATACAGATGCCAAAAGTGGGTTTTTCCCCTTGCAAAAGTTGCTTGGCTAGGGCAATACCTTCGGTGACAGCCGCCGGATCTCCCGGTCCGTTAGAAAAGAAAATACCATCGGGATTATAGGCGGCGATTTTTTCCGGGGGAGTGTCAGCGGGAACCACGATCACCCGACAACCGTAGCTGGCTAAACGTCGGAGAATATTGCGTTTGATGCCAAAATCGATCGCCACCACCGTTAACGGTTCTTGATCACTATCAATTGGCGCAAATTCCCAGGTGGACGGAGTGGGAGTCGTCCATTCGTACACCTCCTTGGTGGTTACTTCTTTGACGAGATTTAATCCCGCCATACTGGGGGCTGCCTGCACCAGCCGCAGTAAATCGTGATAATCGAGTATTTCCGTGGAAATTGCCCCATTCATCGCCCCAACCGAGCGAATTTTGCGGGTCAGGGAGCGGGTATCGATGCCATAGATGCCAATAACATGATGAGCGGCCAGATAATCCGGTAGAGATTGGCTAGAACGCCAATTACTGGGCCGGTGGCAGATGTTTTTGGCGATCGCTCCTTTCACCTGGGGACGAATTGACTCCTCATCCTCGGGGTTAACCCCCGTATTTCCCAATTCTGGATAGGTAAAAGTGACGATTTGACCAGCATAACTGGGATCGGTGAGGACTTCCTGATAACCGGTCATCCCCGTGTTAAAGACAACTTCGCCGACGGTGGTTCCCTTGGCTCCGAAGGAATAACCCTCGTAAACTGTACCATCGGCCAGAACTAATAAGGCTTTTTGACTAGCGGCACTTGATATCATCGTCAATTTTTTAATCTTGAGTAGTGGTGAGAAACAGAAGTCAAGGATAGACTAGAACAGGGACTAGAAAACGAATTGCTTAGTTTTAATTGGCTAGAGCGTTTTATGATTAAGAGTACATCCGCTCAAGGACAACAGCTTCCCCTGACTAGCCATCGGCAAGATCCTATCGCTTAAAAAATAACTATATAAGTAATATGAGTCCAAGAAAACTGACTGATGCCACGAAAAAAGAAATTCTTAAGCTTTATCGGGAAACGGAGGCCACCACTTCCACCTTAGCCGAGCGTTATGGCGTGAGTAGTTCTACGGTCAGTCGTTTTCTCAAAAATTCTTTTTCTGGCGAGGAATACGAGCAATTAATCCAGAAAAAACGCTTGGCCCGCAATCCTCGTGGCCTCGAGGAGGAGGAAGCAGCAGCGGATCTACCAGAAAAAGCGATCGAGGTAATTAGTGTTCGGGCAGCCCAAATCGCAGCTAAGGATGAGCAGGCTTTTGAGCCACCGATCGCTTCTGTGGAACAATTAACCCTGTTAATGGATACCGCTTACCCGCCAGAAGCAGATAATCCAGAAGATACAGAAATTAATGGCGATAAGACCCTAGAAACCGCTAATTTAAGCGAGTTTTTCGTCGAAGCTATCGAGGAAGAGGAGGAAGAAGATGAGCTTGACGAGGATTGGGATGAAGAGGAGGATGAGGATGAAGATGAGGAGGAGGGGGAACTAGCGGACAGCTATTTAGGCCCGACTATCGTTAAAACCGCCCAATTACAGATCTTACCCCTCTCGGCGGCGGCTTTTCCCAAAACCTGTTACTTGGTCATCGATCGTGCTGCCGAATTAATCACCCGTCCCCTCAAGGATTTTGCCGAATTGGGTAAGGTTCCCCCTCAGGAAATCCAACAGCGCACTCTCCCCATCTTTGAAAGTCATCGCATCGCTCGTCGTTTCTCCAAGCGCAAGGAAAAAGTGATTAAAGTTCCCGACGGTCGCCTGATCGAAAAAGCTCACGCTCAACTGGAAGCTAAAGGGATCACCCGTCTGCTCATGGATGGTCGTATCTACGCTTTAGAGTAGGGAATTAGGGGATAGGAGACTTTTCAGTCTCTTCCGAACCCGTTGCTGAGGGTGGAGACTCGCACAGGTTCGTTGAGAGAATTCAGCTTAGTTGACATCCTCGCCGCACTTTTAGGGCGGCGATTCCTAAACCTCACGATTTAAGTTTCTGCTTCCACCACCGTCGCATACCACAGTTAAAAAACCATGTACTGTCTTACACAGAGTCCACAGACTTTCGCCCCATTTCAGAAGCCCGATTCCGTGTGTCCCACGGT
>NZ_JAQMSY010000092.1:0-4254 GCF_028329095.1 Microcystis sp. CS-574 | reverse complement strand
CACACCCCACACCCCACACCCCACACCCCACACCCCACTTCCCATCCCCTTTTTGATTTTTGACTTCAAGAAATATGTGGATTATTAGCAAAAAAGTCGGGGTATTTACCCATTATTTAACCGCTACGGGGACATTTACCCCCAGCATCGACAAAGCCAGTAAATTTTCTGCTCGGGAAATGGCGGATATTATGGCTAAAAAATATGGGGGAATAGTCGAGGCAATGAAATAATTATGACCATTGGTATTTGGATTTTAGGTGATCAATTATGGACAGGACAAGCGGCCTTAGCTAATCGTCAAGCCTATTCACAGGAAACGCCGGTTATTTTAATTGAATCCCACAATCATATTCGACAAAGACCCTATCATCAGCAAAAATTAGTTTTAATCTGGTCGGCGATGCGTCATTTTGCCGAAGAATTAAAAACTTTAGGATGGTCTGTAACCTACGAAGTTACTGAAGATTTTGAGCCGATTTTATCCGCTTGGATTAAACGATTAGGTATTAAAGAATTACAGATTATGATGCCTAATGATTTACCTTTTCTTAGATTAATCAAAAATCTCAATTTAGACTGTGCTATAACCCTAATTGATAATAATCACTTTCTCTGGACTAGGACAGATTTTAATAATTGGGCTAAATCTCGTAAAAGACTATTACTAGAGGATTTCTATCGAGAAAGTCGCAAAAAATGGCAGATTTTAATCGAGGATAATCAACCCATAGGAGGACAATGGAACTTTGATAAACAAAACCGCAAACCGCCCAAGGATGGATTAAAAACTGCTGCTCCTCTTTGGTTTGAACCCGATGAAATTACCCTTCAGGTTATCGCTGATGTGGAAGCTTTAGATATTCCTAAATATGGAAAAATCAAACCTTTTCGCTGGGCAGTAAACCGCAGACAAACTTTACAGGTTTTGGAGCATTTTATTACTAATTGTCTGCCCAACTTTGGACCCTACCAAGATGCGATGGTAACGGGAGAAGAAACCCTCTGGCATTCCCTATTATCTCCCTATCTTAATCTAGGATTACTAACGCCGTTGGAAGTGATTCAAGGGGCAGAAATTGCCTATAAAAAAGATAATTTAGCCCTAAATAGCATCGAAGGATTTATCCGTCAGGTGTTAGGATGGCGGGAATATATGCAGGGGATTTATCATTATTTGGGAGAAGATTACGCTAATCATAATTGGTTTGAGCATCAACAACCCTTACCGGCTTTCTTTTGGGATAGTAACCAAACCGAGATGAATTGCCTCAAACAAGTATTATCACAGGTGGAAAATACCGGTTATGCCCATCATATTCAAAGATTAATGATTTTGAGCAATTTTGCCTTAATTTTTGGTTGCTCTCCCCAAGAGATTGAAAACTGGTTTCATAGTGTTTTTATCGATGCCTACGATTGGGTAATGCAGACTAATGTACTGGGAATGGGACAATTTGCCGATGGGGGAATTCTCGCTTCTAAACCCTACGCTTCCTCGGCCAACTATATTGATAAAATGAGTGATTATTGTCGGGGTTGTCTGTATAAAAAAAATGAACGAGTCGGGGATTTAGCCTGTCCTTTTAACTTTCTTTACTGGGATTTTTTGGCACGACATCGAGAAAAATTAAAGTGCCAAGGTCGAGTTAATATGATTTTAGGTCATCTCGATCGAATGTCGGCAGCTGAACTTAATCAAATGCGCTGCCAGTCCAACCAATTAAGAGCTATCAGCAGTCAGCTTTGAATCAGTTATCAGTTATCAGTTATCAGATGCCAGTTTTCAGTTCACTGATTACTGTTTACTGTTTACTGGTCACTGAAAAACCCCCAAACCCAGTATGATAATTGCTATATGAGTAAATCTAAGGAAAAAAACCGGATTGCCTATCAGGAATTTGGAGATCAAAGCAATTCTCAAGCTTTTGAGCGTTCCATTCCCGAATTACCCCCGAATCAGCAGAATTTGCGAGTACAAACCTCCCGCTCTGGTCGTGCGGGAAAAACCGTTACCATGGTTACAGGTTTTCAATGCCAAACCGAAACTCTGACGAAATTATTAAAACAGTTAAAAACTGCTTGCGGGACGGGTGGTACAGTTAAAGAAAATGCCATTGAGATCCAAGGAGATCATCGCCAAAAAATTCTACAAATTCTCATTGAATCGGGTTACAAAGCCAAAATTAGCGGAGGATAGCTTAAAATCATGATTCCCTCTTGGTTGCTTATCGGTGTCGTGGGGTTTTTGGTAGCGTTAGCTGGGGGATTACTCAATTCTCGCGATGTGCGTTGGTTTGCGCGTTTGCGTCGTCCCGATTGGTTAAGCTTTGAAAGATTAATCCCTCTTATCTGGACAATTATCTATATTTGTGGCGCAATTTCTGCTTATTTAGTCTGGGAAGCTCAACCGGCTAATCGCTGGTTTTTGATGGCTTTTTATCTGTTGGTGGAATTGACTATTAGTGCCTATACTCCCGTCACCTGTAAACTACGCAGTCTCAAAGCGGGAACGATTATCGGAGGTACGGGTTTTTTCTTGGGTTGTCTTCTGGCGCTCTTGGTTTTCCCTGTTTCTTCTTGGGCGGGCATCCTACTCCTACCCTACCTGATTTGGAGTCCGATCGGTACCTATGTGACTTGGGAAATGATCCATCTCAATCCTCGGGATGTCTAGACAGGGTTTGCGGCAAAAAGTTTCTCGTGGGGGTAGGGTGTAGGGTGTGGGGTGTAGGGTGTAGGGTGTAGGGTGTAGGGTTTTACCGATTTTGAGGGGGTCAATTACCTAATTTTCAGGGAAAAAGTCCCGGAATTTTCCCCCCGATCACTCCCATCGCAGGTACTTTTTGATTTCAAAAAAGTCTAAAGATATTATCCAACAAGGTTTTTAGATTTATTCAGCGAACCCTAGACAGGTAAAGTGGGATGTGTTAAAAATTAACACATCCCACAGATATTATTGCCATCTACCAACTTAAAAATCTAGACTGTTTTTTCCGCTCTAACTCGATCTACCCTGCGAGGAATGGGGCTCTTCTAGGTTCTGTGTGATAAGTTTAACTTACATAGGATTGATCAGTCTTTGTGTCCTTTGTGTCTTTGTGGTTCGTTCCACCCCCTCGCTAGGAAGAATGTATCTTAGAATACATTTTACCCACCAAACCCAAGAGAGCCGGAATGGAGCAATCAAGGAAGTTAGGAACCTCCTGACGACAGTGAGGACAATACCAGTAGGCACGACTAGCTACAAGGTGACGAAGGGTAATTCCCGAACAAATCGGGCAGCTGTGCATGGATTGTTAGAGGAATTTTAAACGTTTTTAAAATTGTCCTACCTCTCACTGCGATTTTAAACAAAATCGCCGCTCTTTAAATCTATCTTTAGGTAGAAACCCAGTGTTTCTTTCGATAGATTCCCCAGAAAATACTTAAGGATGAGGACGGAAAAGATGGGAATGTTGCGGGTGATAAAGTTGCGATCGAGTTCCTGTAATCTGGTTTAAAGCGGGACTAATGAGATAAAGGGTAGTTCTAGTTAAATTTTCCCGATGGGTTAGTTTGGCCATCTCTGACAGGGGGACAACCCAGATTTTTTCGTCGGGCCAACCGAGACGGAAACAAACGGCCACCTGTTGCTCTGCCGGATAGTATCTTAGGAGTTTTTCCTGGGCTTTGTCAACATGACGGGCGGCTAAATATAGGCATAAACTGGCTTTATGAGCGGCTAAAGAGGCTAATTCTTCACTTTCTGGCATGGGAGAGGCTTTTCCTTCCACCCGGGTTAGAATAATTGTCTGGACTAATTCCGGAATCGTTAATTCTAGGGCCAATTTAGCCGCTAATCCTTGAAAGGCACTAATTCCGGGGATTAGCTGAAAGGGTATATCTGCTGCTGTCAAAAGCTCAATTTGTTCTTGGATGGCACTATAGAGACTTAAATCCCCCGATTGCAGTCGCACCACCGCTAAACCCCGACGCACGCGATCGATCATTAAAGGGATAATTTCCTCTAGGGTGATGCTACTGGTGGGAATTAACTCGGCATCTTTAGGAGTGTCCTCAAGAATCTGTTTGGGGACGAGGGAATCAGCAAAGACGATAACATCGGCTTTTTGGAGAATTTTATAGGCTTTTACCGTCAATAATTCTGGATCTCCAGGGCCCGCACCAATAAAATAGACGGCCGGGGAGAGCGCCGAGGAGTCAATTAAAGTCATACTAAATCCTGTTTAAAAGGGGTGTGGGGTGTGGGGT
>NZ_JAQMSY010000091.1:0-29253 GCF_028329095.1 Microcystis sp. CS-574 | reverse complement strand
CCTCAAAACCGGTAAAACCCCACACCCCACACCCCACACCCCACACCCTGCCCCCAGGAAAAACTTTTTCAGCAGACCCTACTTATTACTGTAGTTTGGTATGGGCTTTTTTCTCATGGGTGCGTTCAAATTTTGTGCGGGTATAATTGGCGGCGATCGCTATTGCTAAAGCCAAAATTGCGAAAATAAGGGCAGTAATTTGATAGATAGACTGATTTGGGGATAAAATTGCCAGTAAAACTAATAATATACCCATTAAAATCGCAATTTGTTTAGTTTTTACCATGTTTTCATGGGCAGCGCTACAGGTGCGACAGTGGACAGTGTGACGAGAATAGCGATCGAGGGGTAAAGGATCGGATAAATCGATCGCCGTTGTCCGCTGGCTGGTGTAGCCTTGATAGTAGGGGAAAGAGTCCCCATAGCGATCGAACCATTGACGTAACTCAATCACCAAGGCATCGGAACTTTTTAAGGGTAAGTATAATTTTTGTAAACTATCTCTTGACTTTTCCACCATTTGCTGCTGACTTTGAATTAAAGGTAGATCATCTTCGAGGATGCGACTTTGACGCAGATGTTCCAACCAGCGCCAACGGTATTGACGGGAGTTAACGGCAAAATTTTGGTAACGTCGCACCAGTAAGCGAGAACGACCTTGACCCAGAGAAATCCCGTATAAAGCCAATCCAGCACACCAATGGGGATTAGGCAGAGAAAAACGATAATGAACGAGATTAGGGGCTATAAAATCCAGATATTTCCAGCTTTCTTGCGGATTGCGGCTATTGCGCCACTGACTGCGAATTCCCCGCGCCGAGATTTCGAGGATTTGGAAGGCTAAAGGTTGAGCATTTTCCCGTTTTGCCCCGAATTCGCTGCGATCATGGCTAATATTAACATGGGCGGGATCGAGGAGATTTTCGAGTAAATAGCCCTGTTCGTAGGGAAAATCAATGAGATAATCGGTATGGACACAATTGGGGTCTTCTAGGTCTTTGATGATAGGAATATCGCTTTCTTTCGCTGTTTCCTCTTCTCCTAACCAAACCCAGAGGACTCCCTGACGTTCCACCACCCCATAGGATTTAACCTTGGCATTGCGGGGAATTGGGGTATTAACTGGCAGTTGGGGAATATGGGAACATTTTCCATCCGTCTCGAACTGCCAACCATGGTACAAACATTCTAAACGCCCAGCGATCATCTGTCCTGTGGAGAGTTTAGCCAAGCGATGGGGACAGCGATCAAGCAAACAGCCCCATTTTCCCTGCTGATCGCGAAATATTAGCAATGGTTGCCCATAAAGAGAGAAAGAGTAGGGATTTTTTTGCCAATCCTGCACAAATAACACAGGATACCAACAATTTTGGTAGTGAAAATAGTCATCCCTAGGCAGGGGTTGAGATTGATCAGTGCTTGTCATGGGGATGAGAGAGAAAAAATATTGATCATGATCATAATATCGGTGCGGCCAATTGATCTCTGTTTTTCTACTATCTTTTAATCAATCCGAAAGGGACTAGGAGAGGGTCGAAATTCCCGATAGGCGTTAATTGTAGCCAGAAAGTCGATTGTAAAGTCTTTTATTGATTTCGTATAGTAGCCAAATAATTAAAAAACAGACAGAGATGAATATCAAAGGTTTTTTAGTCAGTAAATTCTGCAAACTCCAGAATAGTTGCTGCGGTTGAGTGATTAAGTGCCAACTATTCAGTCGGAGAAAACGCCCTAGATAGATACCGATCGCACTTAAAAAATGGAGGGTTATTTCTAGGGGTAAAACTGCTGAATTTAGCTGACTTTGCTGACAATAACTTTTTAAATTAAGTAAGGAGAGAACGTATAGCTGAAAGCCAATAAAAATAAAGATACTATACTGGGGAATTAAAACTAAAAAAAATAAACTTTTGGCGTAATCCTGGTGAACATAAGAGATTAAATGAATGCTATCGGTGAGAATGTAGGGAGCATTGGGTAAAAAAAGCACAAAAACTAAGAGAATTAACCACCAGATTAGGGAACGATCGAGGGTGATCCGAAATAGCCAAAAACTGAGGATAAAGGGGATAAAAGCCAGAAAAGAATTCCAGATAATCCTCCCGGTACTGAGGTTAAATAATTGCCAAGCATTATGCCACCAATCCCTAGTTAAAATCATCGTTAAATCTGCCCAAATCATCTCTTAAATATCAGTATCCTCTAGGGTTGATAAATATCCTAACCAATTTTTTAAAGATTCCGGGAAAGGGATTCTTTGTCTATTGGTGCGAGCGATGCACACATGGCGGGTTTTCGCTTTTCCGACCATGATTTCAGCCAAATAAATTTTATAATGCAATTCAAACTCGTTTTCGCTTAGGGATCGGACAGTGAAATTAATCTGTATTTGATCGCCACAAAAAAGAGGACGAAAAAACTGGATTTCCGCTTGAGTAATCGGTAGGGCAACCGGAGAATCTTTGAAAAACTCCTTGATATTGATGCCAAATTGTGCTAAAGAAAACTCGTAGGCTTCATGACAGATCGAGAGAAGATGGGCAAAGTAAACCACACCGGCCGCATCGGTATCGGCCAGATAAATTAGGCGCTCGTAGGGCATAAAAAGCTTATTGTCTTTCCAGAAAGGTTAAACTATCTTGTAGTTGTCTTAACTCGTCCCGATGGGCTTTGACAGTTAATTCCGTTTGCTGAGATTTGCTTTCTACTTTAAAAGCCACTTCTTCTAAACGGCCGACTTTTTGCCAATAGAAAACACCCGCGAGGGGAGATAAACCCACAAGAGCAAAAATATAGGGATTAGTATCAGGAAATAACACCGATAACACCAGTGAGAAGCAAAATAAACCCAAGGCCGCCAAAATTGTCAAAAATATCGCTAGAAAGGGGCTAGGCGGCACAAAACCCTGTAATCTGACAATATTTTGTTCGGGTTTGATCGCCTTGACTTGATAGGAACGTCGGTCAAAATAGTCTCGCAGTTGTTCTAATAGTTGGTCGTCACTGGTACTGGTAAGATAGACACGCTGTTCGATACGCTCTTTGACGGAACCGCGAATAAAAAAGAATAATCCCACCATCAGCAGGAGAGTCAGAAAAAAAGTTGAGGAAAGAACGGGGGTATCCATGGCGGCGGTTGGGAGCGAAAAAACTTACAATTAATCCTAATTATCCTAACTCATCTTCTCCCCCGATTTAGAAGATGGACCCTAGGAGCAAAACCTCGATCGAGAATCAGAAAAATTTAACCCCAAGGCAGATTCATGGGCAACAATCTATTAACAGGATTAATCGAACCCTTACAGTATAGTTTCATGCAGAGATCCCTAATTGAAGCTATCATCGTCGGGATCATCTGTGCGGTGGTGGGAACCTACCTGATGGTACAACGTTTGGCCCTCTTGGGCGATGCCATCAGTCACTCGGTCTTACCCGGATTAGCGATCGCTTTTATTGGTAATTTTAATCTTTTACTGGGTGCTTTACTAGCCTCAATGGTCAGTACCCTACTGATTAACTTAATCCGTAATCGTTCCCCAATCAAAGAAGATGCGGCCATGGGTATCGTTTTCTCGGCTTTTTTTGCCCTTGGCATCACCCTGATCACTCTCATCCAAAAAAACAACAAAATTGACCTTAATCACTTTCTCTTTGGCAATATTCTCGGTGTTACTGATGACAACATCCGCGATACCCTAATTATTGCCGTTATCGTTTTATTAACCGTTTTGCTCCTGTATAAAGAACTATTATTCTACACTTTCGACAAAATCGGGGCGCAAGCGGCGGGTTTACCAGTAAATTTATTAGATTTAGGCTTAATGCTCCTGATTGGTTTGACAATCGTTGCTAGTCTCCAAGCGGTGGGAGTAATCCTCGTTTTGTCCCTTTTGATTACCCCCGCAGCCACTGCTTATCTTTTAGTTACCCGTCTTCATCAAGTCATGGGTTTAGGTGTGGGTGTGGGTATTATTTCTAGTATCAGTGGGATGTATTTAAGTTATTACTGGAATTTACCCTCTGGACCGGCGATCGTGCTTGTCGCTTTTACCCTATTTATGTTGGCCTTTTTATTCAGTCCCCGTCAAGGAATTTTCACTCATCCCGCTAGTCTAGGTGGTCAACTGTCTATCTGGGTAGAGATAAAAAATTTGTTGAGACGGCGTTAGTTTGGGGGAGAAGGTGGGAGTGACCAAAAAAAGCTGACGGCCGAGATAACTGCCATAATTTGCCAGATTTTTCGAGGCTCTTACTCTGATATTGTGTTGATTTTATCGTTTCATATTGTACTTAAGCGACATACCAGACCACAGCATTAGGTTAATTCTTCCCCACAAGAATCTGATATTGGAAAATAGCCATTTGACCTCTTGTATTGGGTAGCTCTTGGATTCATTAGCCTGTACAGCTAGTCTCCGCTAATTTCTACCAATGTCTCACCAGCAGCTAAAAGTTCTAAAGCCCTGGGTAAAGTCTCACTCAAGATTTCACGCAACCGGGCATTAGAGGTATTGCCACAAGTCAGCCAAATAATTTGTGGGGGCGAACCAAGTCGCTCAACTAAATCTACAAAATCGCTGTCTTTGGTCATTAGGATAGCTCTTTGAGCTTTTGCAACCTGAAAGATTTCAGTATCTTCAGCATCTCTCAGTCCAATCACGCAAAGCCACAACTTCAATCTCAAGTGTAGTGCTAATCCAGGTTGCAATTGCAGGAGACAAATGTGCGTCAACCCAAATTGTCATGCCAGTAAAACCGGGTGATTAAGCTTCCGCGAGGCATATAAAAGCGCTGCTTTCAAATCATCTGCCTCAAGATCAGGCATTTCATCTAGAATTTCTCTCGCGCTTAAACCTGCCGCGAATAGATCTAACACATCTGACACCCGGATTCTCATTCCTCGAATACAGGCACGACCACCGCACTGCCGAGGATTAACTGTAATTCTTGAAAGCAATTCCGCCATTACAAGGTAGCTCTTACGATCTTTACCTTTATTGTGAACTAGAGTGCTAAAAGTTTCAACAAAATAGGATAGGCTATGCCCACCCTGTCAATTATGAAAAATTTTGACATCCTCACCGCCCAGCCCCGGCGGTGAGGATGTCAACACTCTTTAAACTCCTGGCCACACAAATCCCAGACGCTGAACTACAATTCATCTTCTCCGCATCAGAGTACCCAATTTGGTCGCCCTAGGACGCAACGGCAGCTGCAAACATTCTGATGCAGATGATTCAGGATGACCAATGGGCGTCTGCTTATGCCTAGTAAAGTTGAGTTTACCTTTTCTGAGGATGACACATTACCGACAATTCCTATTATTCTCAGTATCGTGCTTGTGTTTAGTATTGATGGAGAAAAGTAATGCTAATTTTTTTGGGAAAATTAGTTAACCGAGGAGTATAACATATAATTAATTTGTAAGAGTTCGAGTTAACTTGGTTAGGGCTATGGGGCTCTCCCAGGTTTAGTGGGTAAAATGTATTCTAAGATACATTCCTCCTAGCGAGGGGGTGGAACGAACCACAAAGACACAAAGGACACAAAGATCGATTGATCCTATGTGAGTTAAACTTATCACACAGAACCTAGAAGAGCCGCTATGGATTTATTAAAAAATCGGTTTGTGCAGTCGTTGGGAGTCGGGGCGTTTTTTTATCTCCTAATGCTTTCCTTACATTGGGTGGTGTTGTTCACCCTGAGAATTCTTGAATCTTTTTCTAGTTGGTATCGATACCGCGCCGCTCCCTATTCCTTCCAAATCAGTATCGGGGTGACGTTGGCCTATTTGCTGATCACGGCCCTCTTGAGTAGCCGGCGTGATTAGTAGTAAAACGTAGTAGACTGTTTCAGCTAAAATAGGGCAATAGATTTCGGCTTAAAGTCTTAGATTGTAAAATCTATAGCAATTTTCTAATACACCAAATTAGCTGAAACAATCCAGTAGGGTGCGTTAGACTGGGGCAGATGATTCAGGATGACCAAGGGGCAGCTGCTCATGCCTAGTAAAGTTGAGTTTACCTTTTCTGAGGATGAAGATTGAGATATTCAATTAAAATTCAAGATGTAGTAGCTGTAGTAGGAGCATCTTGACCGTTGTAGCAGCGAACGAGACGTTCGCACTATAGGTATCTACGAATTAATTATACCTACCTATGAGGAGTATTTTTAATTTTTTTTTGGACATGATCAGGATACCAACTTGTGAATACTGACGTTGTAATCAAAAGGAAATAACTGATAATTTCATAACCCAGTTCAGGAAGGATAAGTTTTTCCATCTTTCCCCAGGCTAAAATGGCGTTAATTGTGAAAGTTAAACCCCAAGCTGAACTGATGATCATATTGATTTTGATAAAAGTTGGATTGTTCCACAGGGAGGGATCAACTTCTTGTTTAGCATATTCTATCGTAAAGGGTTTGCCGAAAATTATGCTCAGCCAGGCAGAGATAGCCAGTAAACCAGAAGCTCCAAGCCCTATATGTTTGACAACCCACATATTATTGAAAACAATCACGGCTAACGAGGCGGAGGAAAAGAAAAACAACCCCACCCATAAAGTTACCCCTCGGTTGCACCTAGTAACGCCCATGATAATGCTCAGAACTAAGGCGATAATCAATGCTAATTTAAGACGAAATAAGCTACCGTGGGCAATAAAAAGAAAAGCCAGCCATGGACCAAATCCCAAGAGGAGCTTTAAAAATGACATAATTTGCTTTTTCATGATTTTATTTTATTGCTTTTTCACAAAATATAGTCATTTCAGATAAGTCTGATACAGTAAAACGGAGGGTGCGTTAGACGGCAAAAATTGCTGCTGTGACTGGAAAGTGACAATCCGTCGTAACGCACCACCTATGATCAACATTTACTCATACCGGCGGTTACGTTTGCGGATAATCCAGAGGATAAACCAGATAACCAGGACAAGTAGGGCGATTTTTGAGACGGGAGCCAGATATTCTTCCACAAGGGGGTAATTTTTCCCTAAAAAGTAACCTGCTGCCGTTAAAAAAACGACCCAGAGGGTCGTGCCGATGGTGGAGTAAACTAAAAAGGGAATCATCGCCATGTGATTCATCCCGGCGGGTAGGGAAATCAAAGTTCGTACTCCGGGGACCAAACGACAGAGTAAAACCGCTTTACTACCGTGACGGTTAAACCATTGATTGGCTTTTTGAATATCCTTAGCGGAAACGGTAATCCATTTGCCGTATTTATCGGCTAGTTTTTCGATTTTTTCCTCATCCACAACCCGACCGAGATAATACCAAGGTAGCGCTCCGACTACGGTTCCGACAATCCCTGCTACCACTGCCGGAATAAATTGCATTTGTCCCTCATGGACGGTAAAACCCGCCAGGGGCATAATTAATTCCGAGGGAATGGGAGGAAAAAGATTCTCTAAAAACATCAATAGGGCTATGCCTAAATAGCCCATAGAAGTCATTGTATTTGTAATCCATTCAGTCATATTTTTTTAGGATTTAGAAAACAGTTTTAAAGTAAAAAAAAGGGAGTGGGGGAGTGGCAAGAATAAATAAAAGCAATCTCCTGACGACCGACTCCTGATAACTGATAACTGATAACTGATAACTGATAACTGATATTAGGTTCCGGAAGTCCAAGAGTTGATATATTCTAATTGGGCTTCGGTGAGGGTATCGATTTCAATCCCCATGGCTTGCAGTTTCAAGCGGGCGATTTCTTGGTCTAATTCGTAGGGAATTGAGTAGATGCCGGGGGCCAATTTACCTTGATTTTTAACCAAGTATTCTACACCGATCGCTTGGTTAGCGAAACTCATATCCATAACGGCGCTAGGATGACCTTCGGCGGCCGCGAGGTTAACTAGGCGACCTTCCCCGATAACAACGACGGATTTACCACTTTTTAGGCTATATTGTTGGGTAAAGTTGCGAACTTCCTTGACATTATCGGCTTTTGCGCCTAAAGCTTGCAGGTCGATTTCAATATCAAAGTGACCGGAGTTGGAAACAATCGCCCCATCTTTCATCAGGTCGAAATGTTCAGCCCGGATAACGTGCTTGTTACCGGTAACGGTGATGAAGATATCGCCTTCTTTAGCGGCTTCATCCATGGGCATAACCCGGAAACCGTCCATCGCCGCTTCAATGGCGCGTACGGCGTTGATTTCGGTGACAATTACATTAGAGCCTAAACCTTTGGCCCGCATAGCGACACCTTTACCACACCAACCATAACCAGCCACAACCACGGTTTTACCGGCAAGGAGGATATTGGTGGCGCGAATGATACCATCAAGGGTAGATTGACCTGTACCGTAGCGATTATCAAAGAAATGCTTGGTTTCTGCGTCGTTAACGTTCATTGCGGGGAAGGATAATACCCCGGCTTTGAGCATGGCTTGCAAACGGACGATACCGGTGGTAGTTTCTTCGGTAGTACCGATAATGTCGGGTAATTGGTGACTTCTTTCTTTAACTAGGGTGGCCACTACATCACAACCATCATCGATGATAATCTGGGGTTTATGATCGAGGGCGATTTGAACGTGACGGTGATAGGTGTCGTTATCTTCCCCTTTGATTGCATAAACGGGGATACCGTAATCAGCGACTAAACAAGCGGCCACATCATCCTGGGTGGAAAGGGGATTACTAGCAATTAGTAACGCATCGGCGCCACCGGCTTTGAGTGCGATGGCCAAATTAGCGGTCTCAGTGGTAACGTGACAGCAAGCGACTAAACGCAGTCCAGCAAAGGGTTTTTCGATGGCGTAACGTTCGGCTAATTGACGCAAAACGGGCATTTCCCGACCGGCCCATTCGATGCGCTGTTTGCCGATGGGGGCTAAACTAATATCTTTGATGTCGTATTTCTGTTGAACTGGTGTTGCTACCATAAGGGGTTTTCCTTAAATACAAGCCTAGGCTATTGGTTAATTTAACTTAACATTGTCTGGGGATTTTCGCCAATGTCAAGCTTTTCACCGGTTTTTTATATAGGAAAAAGTTATCAATACCTCGCTGACCTATCCAGAAATCGGTACATTGTCTCTATTTTAGGTAATTATATAGTACAATAAAACTACTTTATGATCTAAATCAAGCTAGAAATCTCTATCTGGTGATGATAAGATAAAGTGATGGGCGAGAAACTGACAGGCGTTAATCCCAAGATAATCCAATGGGCAAGAGAAAGGGCGAGATATTCTCTTGAGTCTGTGGCGGTCAAGTTTAAAAAAGATGTTTCTGTTATCGAGAAATGGGAGTCAGGAGAGGACTTTCCTACCTATAGTCAATTGGAAAAGTTAGCAGAAATATATAAACGTCCTCTCGCTTTATTCTTTTTCCCAGAACCTCCCCTAGAAGCGGAGGAAAAACAAGAATTTAGAACTTTGCCAGACTTTGAAATCGAAAACCTGGCCGCCGATACTATCTATGCTTTACGACAAGCAAAAGCGATGCAATTGTCGCTACAGGAAATTAATAATGGTATTAATCCTAGTACCAAGAAAATCTTTCAGGATATTGCGGTTAGCTCTAGTGATGATTTAAGGAAATTAGCCGAACAGATCAGAAATTATTTAAACGTTACTCTAGAAGAACAACTGACCTGGAATGATCGGGAAACTGCCTTAAAAAAATGGCGTAGTGTCGTGGAAGAAGCTGGTATTTTTATTTTTAAGCGTTCTTTTAAGCAGCGAGAAATTTCGGGATTTTGCTTGATAGATATTGAATTTCCGATCATCTATCTTAATAATACCACGGAAAAATCTAGACAAATATTTACCATTTTTCATGAATTAGCACATATTCTTTTGCAGACTAATGGAATTACTAAGTCTGACGATAGATATATTAATAGTTTGCAGGGAGCAAATAAAAGTATCGAGATATTTTGTAATAAATTTGCTGCGGAGTTTTTGCTTCCTAATCATGTCTTTTCTGAGATAATTAGAGAAACAGTAGTTAACGTTAACGATAATGATAAAATTATCTCGAAAATTTCCAGTGATTATAAGGTTAGTCGAGAAGTAGTTCTACGAAAACTATTAGATAATAACTTTATTTCTCAGAAAGAATATACTCTTAAAGTAAACGAGTGGTACAATGAGCAGGTGGGAAAAAATCAGGACAAAAATAAAAAATCTGGCGGTAATCCCTATGCTAATCAGGCGACATATTTGGGAGAAAATTACCTAAAACTTGTGTTCAATAAATACTATCAAGGCCAATACGATATCGAGCGTGTTGCTGATTATCTAAACATTAAAAAAGTTGCTACGGTGGAAAAACTTGAACAATATTTATTAGACAAAGGACTGTTTTGATGGTTTACATTTTTGACACAAGTAGTTTTAAGGTTTTAGGAAACTATTTTCCCAAAAGTTTTCCTACCGTTTGGCAAAAAATCGATTTGATTGTGTCAGAAGGTAAACTACAATCAGTACGCGAAGTGCTTAAAGAAGTAGAATATGGCAATAATAAACAATTTGTTTTAGATTGGATAGACTTCAATAAACAAATATTTTTACCACCCACTGCTCAGGAAACTTTATTTATTCCTGAAATTTTTTCTATAAGAAACTTTAAGGATTTAGTGAGTGAAAAAGCAAGATTACAAGGAAAACCAGTGGCTGACCCATTTATTATTGCCTGTGCCAAGATAAAAGACGGTTGCGTAATTACCGAAGAAGCCTTGAAGCCTAATGCTCCCAAAATCCCCACAGTCTGTCAACACTTTTCTATCGATTGCACCAATGTTCAGGGTTTAATGGAGCGGGAAGGTTGGCAATTTTAAAACTAAAATTAATGGATAAATTGCCAATAAATTTATATAATCAGTGGTGCAGAATTGATTTCTAGTTGAAAAGGCTTTTTCTGGAAAACTAATAACCATGTTCAGCCAGAAATTCTAGGCTAATCTCGCTAGGAGGGTGATAAGAGCGCATTCCTAGCAATTTTTCCACATATTTGCCTAAAATATCCCCTTCTAGATTCACCCAATCGCCTAATTTTAAATGGGAAAGATTGGTTTCGGCGTAGGTGTGGGGGATGACAGCCACTTTAAACCAGCTGCCGGAGGCATCACAATCGGCCACGGTTAAACTGATGCCATTAACAGCTATACTGCCCTTACCGACGATATAACGAGCTATGTAGTTATTCCACTGCTCTTCTAGGGAACTAGGGGCAGCAAAGGTCATTTCCCACGAATTAGCCACGATTATCGATTCGACTAAACAGCCAATTCCGTCCACATGACCGGTGACAAAATGACCGCCGATTTTACTACCCACCCGCAGAGAGGTTTCTAGGTTAACGTTGGTTTCTGTTTTAATCCTTCGTCCCAAAGTAGTGCGCTGTAGGGTTTCTGGGGAAGCGGTGGCCACAAAACCCTCTGAGAGAATTTCCTCGACTGTCAAACAAACTCCATCCACAGCCACACTATCACCAATCATTAAATCTTGGAGAATTGTATCAGAGGATACAGACAAATATAGTCTATCAGTGTGCACGACCCGAATTTTTCCCAAGGCTTGAATTAATCCTGTAAACATCGGCTTTTTTCTCGACTATAAATCCTTATGAGTGAAAGATTGGGCATTTTCCCCAGAATAATCGGCGACAATATGACCATCTCCCACTAATTGATATTTGTAGGTCACTAATCCCTCTAATCCCACCGGACCACGGGGGGGCATTTTTTGGGTACTGATACCCACTTCAGCCCCAAAACCGTAACGGAAACCATCGGCAAATCGGGTGGAACAATTATGAAAAACTCCGGCGGCATCGACTCGATCGCTAAAGGTTTTGGCTGTGTTAAAATTTTCGCTGACAATGGCTTCCGTGTGTCGAGAACCGTAATAATTAATATGTTCGATTGCCGATTCTAGACTATCAACAATTTTAATTGACAGAATTAAATCACTATATTCGGTTTGCCAGTCTTCTTCTGTGGCCGATGGTACGTTAATAATCTGACGAGTTGCTTCATCTCCCAATAATTTAACCTTTTTTTCCTCTAATGCTCGGGCCACTGCGGGTAAAAATTGTCTAGCGATGTCTTGATGAACCAATAAAGTTTCAATGGTATTACAAGCGGCAGGATATTGGGTTTTACCATCAACGGTAATTCTAATTGCTTTGCTTAAATCTGCTTCTTTGTCGATGTAGAGATGACAGATACCATCGGCATGGCCGAGGACAGGAATGCGGGTATTATTTTGGATATAACGCACAAATTCGTTAGAACCTCTAGGAATAATTAAATCGATGTATTGATCAAGTTTTAAGAGTTCCTGAATTTCTTCTCTTGTTGTTAACAATTGCACCGCCGCCGAATTAACTTTAGTTTGACTCAATGCCTGATGAATAATTGTTACTAAAGCTTGACAAGAACGGAGCGCCTCTTTCCCCCCTTTTAAAATAACGCCATTGCCAGATTTTATCGCTAAACTGGTAATTTGAATTAAAGCATCGGGACGAGCTTCAAAAATAACCCCTAAAACCCCTAAAGGACAGGTTATTCTCCGAAGAATTAAACCTTGATCTAATTGCCGATTAATTTGTATAGTAGCTAAAGGATCTGCTAATTTAGCCAGATCTCGCACCCCGGCAATGGCGGTTTTTAATTTGCCAGCACTTAACTCTAAACGCGCACATAAAGCCGGAGATAATTCCATCGCCTTGGCTGTTTGAACATCGGCGATATTAGCTTCCAGTATTTTATCAGCATTAGCAGTCAAAGCCTCAGCAATAGCCTCTAAAGCTTCATTCCTTTCTTCGTTAGTCAGAATAGCCAGTTGACGACTCGCTTGACGGGTTTCTCTGGCGATTTCGGGGAGGGATAGAGAAGTTGTAACCATAGAAAATTAAACGTAATAACCGCTATCTTGTTTATTTTATCTTATTTTTGAGAAAGTTTCAGGGTCATTAGATCTCATTGCAAAAACCAAAAATTGTTGTTAGGGTTAGGAGTCAGTAGTCAGGAGAATTAAGAATGAATAATAGTCAATTAAATGGTCTATTTACAGATTTGGCTCTCTTGAGTTTGGTGGGTAAAATGTACTCTAAGATACAGTCCTGCCAGCGAGCGACTAGAACGAACCACAAAGACACAAAGGACACAAAGATCGATCCTATATAAGTTAAACTTATCACACAAAGAATAAGAAAACCCTGATTTTAGGCAATTTAATCTTTATTTTCGAGGTTTATTGAAGGTTATCAACTCTTGTCATGATCATCATAGATCTAGTTAAATAGAAAAAATAGCCGAAATTAGTGATTTTTCTATCCTAGACCTGTAGAGACATTATAGTTAACATCCCTACAGAATCTAGACTATCTAGACCGGATTGGCAATCAGACAGTTAGATACTTCTTGACGCGCCCAATCATCGGCGGCTAAAATGTCATCTAGGCTAGGGGTAGAACTGTTATGAATTGCAAAGCGATCGCAAACTTTTTCAATCACCCGGGGAATATCTAAGAAGCTAATCTTTTCTTCTAAAAATAATGCTACTGCTTGTTCATTGGCCGCATTTAATACTGCTGGCATTGCCCCACCTGCGCGGCCGGCTGCATAAGCTAATCCCATACAGGGATATTTTTGATGATCGGGTTCTTTGAAGGTTAAACTGCCGGCTTTAACTAAATTTAAAGGTTCCCAATCGGTATAAATTCTTTCAGGCCAAGACAAGGCATATAACAGGGGTAAACGCATATCTGGCCAGCCTAATTGGGCTAAAACCGAGGTATCCTGTAACTCAATTAAAGAGTGAATAATACTTTGGGGATGAATAACAATATCGATCGCATTATAATCTACACCAAACAGATAATGAGCTTCGATAACTTCTAGACCTTTATTCATTAAAGTAGCCGAATCGATGGTAATTTTTCTGCCCATCGACCAGTTAGGATGTTTCAGGGCATCAGCTACGGTTACTTGCGGCAATTTTTCCACCGGTAAATCCCGAAAAGCACCCCCAGAAGCGGTGAGAATAATCTTTTTTAATCCCCCAGTGGGAACTCCCTGTAAACATTGAAAAATAGCTGAATGTTCCGAGTCAGCAGGTAATAATTTAACTCGGTGTTTTTCCACTAAAGGCAGCACCACCGGACCGCCAGCAATCAGAGTTTCTTTATTAGCAAGAGCGATATCTTTACCGGCAGTAATAGCGGCAATCGTGGGCAGCAATCCCGCACAACCGACAATTCCCGTGACGACGCTTTCGGAATCGCCATAACGGGCCACTTCGATTACTCCTTCCTTTCCTGCTAGGATAATCGGGGTATAGTCAAGGTCGGAAATTAGGCTTTTCAGGTCTTCTAGTTGACTTTCGTTATTAATCGCCACGATTTGCGGGCGAAATTGCCGAATTTGCTCCGATAGTAGTTGAATATTATTACCCGTGGCTAATCCCACCACTTGAAACTTATCGGGATGATCGGTGACAATATCGAGAGTTTGAGTACCGATCGAGCCAGTAGAGCCTAAAATCGAGATTTTTTTCATTAGAAACTTAATATAATTTGGGGATTAGCTTTAAATATACGTTCTCTGGGGTCTTTCCGGCACATCAGCGTAAATATTAAACATTTGTTAAAAAAGTTGATAGTTTGACCTTTTTATGCTAAGGCTTAGAAAAAGTTAGCGATAGAGATGGTGACAGAGAAGAAATCGAATAGAAAGGCCAATGGATTAGGCTGTCTAGCGGGGGGTCTGGTTTTTTGCCTCTTATTTCCCCTGTGTTTTTTCTTTTTTGGTTGGTTATCCTTCGCTGTTGGCCCGATGGGTTGCGCTCTCCCCAGTCAATGTTCGGCAGCAGCAGCATTCATGAAAGGGATTCTGTCCTTAATTCTTTTTTTTGGGGAAGGATTGGCATTACCTATATTCCTCAGTTGTGCCGTGGGAAAAGCCGTCAGATTTGGGTTAAGTCGCAGAAAAAATAACCGAACTTAAACATAAGTTCGGCTAGATTTATCATCTATTTAACCACTAAATAAAACTAACTTTCTGTCGTGACTGCTGTGGTGGGAGGCAACTTAATATTAGTAGCTAATCCCAGAATTTGCAGCAGACGAATGGTCATCCAAGTCAGATCAACTTCCCACCATTGTAGGCCATGACGGGCAGAATACTGATAGGCATGGTGATTATTGTGCCAACCTTCACCGAAAGTTAAGAGAGCAACCCACCAACAATTTTTAGAATTATCGTGGGATTCATGGCTAACATAACCGAATTTGTGGGTGGCGCTGTTGACAAACCAAGTGGAGTGGAAAACTAAGACCAAGCGAACAAAAATTCCCCAAATTACAAACGGCCAACCACCCATAGCATAGAGAATTAAGCCTAGAACAATTTGGATAGGAACAAAATAATTTTGACAGAATTTATAGAAAGGATCGTCGGCGATATCCTGGGTAAAACGGGCAATTTCTTCATCAGCAGGAATTTCGTGCAACATCCAACCCATGTGACTCCACCAGAAACCTTTATTAGAATCGTGGGGATCGGGAGCAGTATCAGAATATTTATGATGAAGACGATGTAAACCTATCCATGCGATCGCACCCCCCTGACAAGCGAGAGTCCCGCACAAAACCAGAAAGTATTCTAACCATTTGGGAGTCTTAAAACTCCGATGGGAAACCAAACGATGGAAACCGAGGGTAATTCCTAAACCCCCGGTAATCCAATAAAGAATCAATGTCACTCCCACAGCACCCCAGCTAAAATTGCCAGGCAAGAAGGCTAAAAGAGCCACTAAGTGGATAAAAGCCATGTAGATGAGAGTCACCCAGTCAATGGGCAGTTTTTCGGAAGTCGCAACAGTCATTGAATAACCCAAAGGGAAACAACAGGAGACAGAGCATCATTGTCTTATCTGTCTCGATTTGACACAGGGGGAACTTTGACGCTTAATAAATAGTAACAAATATCACAGTCTATTGTTTGATGGATATCCCCTCTCTATTCCACAGGGCAGAAGAGGCCCTACTCCCCATCTTTTCGGAAATTGACGCACAGGTCAAGGAAAATCTCGCTAAAATCCTATTGGGAAAGTATGGCGAAGCGATTGATTTCCCTAAGTGAGGGTTTTTATCGGCAATGCTATCGGACGGGAAAGCCGCAGTCAATACAGCCTAATCTCTTCTAGAAACAGTAAATAAGGTGATTTATAGATAAAAAAAGACAAATAAGTCCCAAATATCTGTTTTATCCGCTCATAACTCTATATTTAGCCAGATTACATCGAAATCAATGACTGTTTATTTACCTAAACAAATACTTCAGACTAATCATCCTCATCCCGTGGCGATCAGCGAAATTGTCTCGATAGCGATCGAAGCCCTCTGGAGCAATAAACTGCGGACTTTGTTAACCATGTTAGGGGTGATTATTGGCATTGCCTCCGTGATTGCTCTCACCTCCGTAGGCCAAGGAGTACAAAAAGCCACCGAACAAAAAATTCAATCTCTAGGTACTAATGTTTTACAAATTTTACCAGGAGAAGCCAGAACTGGCGGTATTAGTCTCGGCCGCGGTTCCAGTAGTACCTTAATCTGGGAAGATGCCAAAGTTATTCAAAATCAAGTTCCTGGTGTGCAGGTGGTCTCCGCCTATCTGCAGCGTCCGGCACCGGTGGTGGCGGGCGAGGTCAATCATGCCACTAATGTGGTGGGCATCGATCTTAACTACATGAAAGCGAGAAATACAGAACTCAGCCAAGGTCGATTTTTTACCGAGGAAGAAATGGCACAGGCGACACCAGTGGCGATTTTAGGCTCGACTCTGTTAACAGAACTCTTTGGCGATGATACCAATGCGATCGGTAAAAAGCTTTGGATTGAAAGAAAAAATAGTTACGAAATTATTGGGGTATTTGAGCCAAAAGGTTCCGAAGGTTCGATTGATCGCGACGATCAGGTCTTTATTCCTCTGAGCAATATGTCTTCTCGTCTGGTGGGCAATAATTCTTTAAGTGGTAAGGCCGTTAACGGCATTTATGTCAAAGTTGACCAGCAAGATCAGATGAAAAATGCCGAGTATCAAATTACTAATCTTTTGCGTCAGCGCCACAATCTCGCCGCTTCTCAAGCCGATGATTTTAGCATTAGAAACCAAACAGATGTGGTCAAAACCTTGACCACGGTAGTGGGTTTGTTTACAGTGATGCTGGTAGCGATCGCTGGCATTTCCTTAGTAGTGGGTGGTATTGGCATCGCTAATATCATGTTAGTTTCCGTGGTGGAACGCACCAGGGAAATCGGGATTCGCAAAGCTGTGGGGGCTACCCGTTCGGCCATCCTCCAGCAGTTTTTAGCGGAATCGGTGATGATTTCCCTGACTGGCGGCGGCATCGGTGTATTATCGGGAATTTTAGTGGCCTTCTGTAGCGCCCAGATTTTCCGATTTCCCTTTGTCTTATCAGGTTGGTCGATAGTCAGTGGATTTGGCTTATCTTTTATCGTTGGTTTGTTAGCAGGAGTAATTCCCGCCCGTTCTGCCGCTCATTTAGACCCGATTACCGCTTTACGAAGGGATTGAGGCCAGTACATCCTAAAAAACGATTAAGCCATCTTGAAGACGGATAACCCGCCTGGTTTGGGCAGCTACATCAGGATCGTGGGTGACAATCACAATCGTGATCCCCTGTTGATTGAGTTCGGTTAGTAAATCCATCAGTTCTTGGGAAGTTTGTGTATCTAAGGCCCCCGTCGGCTCATCGGCCAACACCAGAGCCGGTTGATTAACTAGGGCCCGGGCGATGGCGACTCGCTGTTGTTGTCCCCCGGAAAGTTGGCTAGGCCGATTGTGGAGATAATTAGCCAATCCAACTCTAGCTAAAGCTTGCATTGCTCTTTGACGACGCTTTGGCTTGGGAACATTGGCATAGACCATCGGCAACATGACATTTTCTAGGGCAGTGGAGCGGGACAATAAATTAAATTGTTGGAAGACAAAGCCAATCCTCTGATTGCGAATATAAGCCAGTTGGTTATCGTCCAAGTTCTTTAAGTTTCTGCCTTCTAAAATATATTGTCCCCCCGTCGGGCGATCGAGGCAGCCGATAATATTCATCAGGGTTGATTTCCCGGAACCCGAAGCTCCCATGATGGACACGTATTCCCCTGACCGAATTTCCAGATCTATGCCCCGAAGAACAGGAATTTTCACTTCCCCTAGAGAGTAAATTTTTGTAATCGTCTGCAAGAAAATCATCGTTTTTACCACGGGTGTTTTGGGATAATTTTGCCCTAAAAATTAGGTTAAGCAGTGGAATGTCAAAAATGGACCTATGTTAACAAATATGAAGTAATTTTTTCGGTGCTGGTTGACTATCAACTGCTATTTTTATCGGTAAGTTCCAACTATGTCCACATTTAAAGATGAATGTATCCAATTTTGCCCACTTTCTGAGAGTTATCTCAACTAGGTACTTGATTAAAACTCTTTAGCTCAAGAGAGGCAATTATTAAGAAATAAACAAGATCTGGAATCACTTTAAAATAGTGAGAGTAGGATAGAAAAACTAAATAGTAAGTATAGGGAGAAATTAATCAATGTTAACACCAAGACATCCTCACCCCCCCGCTGCCCCGCAAAGCCCTCCTCCTGGTGTACCTCAAGGTCCTCCTCCCGGAGCGCATCAAGGGTTCCCACCTGGTGGACACCAGAACAATCCTCCGGGGACACCGCAGCCCTTTGCACCGGCTGGGGCTGCCCCAGCCAATCTACCGCGTCTAACAGAACAAGATCAAGAACTCTTAAAACAATTACTCGGTAATGATGAACAGGCCCAAGCTTTAGGGGGAATCAGGAAGGCCATCCACCTTTCCCCCCCGAAGGTTTCCCGGAAGGCCATCCACCTTTCCCCCCCGAAGGTTTCCCGGAAGGCCATCCACCCTTTCCTCATAATGGTTTTTCTCAAGGTTTTGCCAATAGTTTACCAGCACTAGCACCAGAATCCCCCTCCTCCGAGAAGAAACCAATTCCCTTTCCATCCCATCCCCCCTATTCTCAAAAAGGCAACCCACCACCACCGCCAAGGACAGATGAAAAAGGATTTCTGCTCGGACCAATTAGCTTTTCTTGGCAACCAGGGGAACTGATCTTTATTATTGGCGGCAATGGCAGCGGCAAGTCAACTTTAGCTAAACTAATTACAGGACTATACCCACCCCTATCGGGAGCAATTTACCTCAATGGTAAACGTATTACCCAAGATAATGTGGAGTGGTATCGTCAACATTTCTCGGCAATTTTCTCTGATTTTTACTTATTCGATAGTTTTCTCGGTTTTGATCGCCCCAATCTCGATCAAGAGGTAGAAAATTATCTGATGCAACTGCAATTAGCCCATAAAGTCACGGTCAAAAATGGAGTTTTATCCACCACAGAACTATCTCAAGGACAAAGGAAACGACTGGCTTTATTAACAGCCTATTTAGAGGATCGTCCTATCTATGTGTTTGATGAATGGGCCGCCGACCAAGAACCCCGTTTTAGGGAGCTATTCTATAAACAGATACTGCTACAACTGAAAGAAAGAGGGAAAATAGTTATTGTTATTAGCCATGATGAGCGCTATTTTCATCTAGCCGATCATATTATTAAGCTCGATTATGGTGCTGTGGAATCGGAACAGACTGTTCAACAATCAGGTTCTCTCTAAATTAACCCACCAGTTTCTTACTCACTATGTCAGATAGTTCCTCCTTCCAAAAACTTAACAAACAGCCCGCAATTAGCTGGGCATTGGGATTACTAACTTTATTTTTAGCCATTGGTGGTATTGTTCTCGCCTATCGTCAGTTTGGGCAGATGCCCCAGCGGGATAGTTCCCGTCCGCTGCCTGTAGCCGTGGAACAGACGGATCTAACGATCATCGTTTCCGCTAATGGCACTGTGGAACCGGAAAAAGTGGTTAATGTTAGCCCTAAAACAGCAGGAATTTTGAAGGAACTGCTAGTAGATGAGGGTTATACTGTCAAAAAAGGACAGATAATTGCTAAAATGGACGATTCTGATTGGCAGGGTCAATTATTAGAATCCCAGGGCAAACTAGCGGCAGCCCAAGCTAATCTCCGCAAACTAATCGCCGGTAATCGTCCCCAAGAAATCGCTCAGGCCCAAGCGAAATTGGAACAACTAGAAGCCAACCTACAAAAGCTGATGGCCGGTAATCGTTCTCAGGAAATTGCCCAAGAAAAAGCTCGTTTAGAAGGTTTAAAAGCCATTTTCAAAAAATCTGATGATGAATATCGTCGCAATCAGCTACTTTTCAACGAAGGAGCCATATCTCAACAGACTTTAAACGAAAAACTGGCAACTAGGGATAGCGCCCAGGCTGCCGTGATTGAATCCCAAGAAAAGCTATCTCTCCTTAAAGAAGGAACTCGCTCGGAAGAAATTGCTCAAGCAAAGGCGGAAGTGAGAAATCAACAACAGGTCTTAGACCTTCTCCAAGCAGGAACAAGACAGGAGGAAATCGATCAAGCACGGGCGGAGGTGACTACTGCTCAGGGTTCTCTACAAAATGTCAAAACTCAGATTGAGGATACCATCATCAAAGCCCCCTTTGACGGGGTGGTTACTTTTGTCTACGCTGAACCGGGGGCCTTTGTCGCTCCTACTACGACCGGCAGTTCCGTATCTTCGGCCACTTCTTCCTCGATTTTATCCCTGGTTTCACAAAATGAAGTGGTCAGCAATGTAGCAGAAAAAAACATTGATAAGATACGGGTTGGGCAAAAGGTGACGATTACAGCCGATGCTTATCCAGATAAGGTATTTCATGGACGAGTCTCTCTGATTGCTACCCAGGCAACGGTAGAACAAAATGTCACCAGTTTTGAAGTGAAAGTGACCCTAGAAGAAAAGGCGGCCAGGGAATTGAAAGCGGGAATGAATGTTTCTACCGATTTCCAAGTCGGCCAACTGAAAAACGCTTTAACCGTGCCAACTATTGCCGTTACCCGTCAGAACGAGCAAACTGGTGTTTTTGTTGGCGCACCTAACCAACCACCCCGATTTGTCCCCATTACCACTGGCGTTACTATCGGCAATCGTACCGAAGTTAAAAGCGGACTCGATGGCTCCGAACATATCTTAATTAATCCACCCTCGGACACCCGACCAAGGCAAGGTTTTTCTTGGCAAAGTCTCTTTGGTGGTGGGGGGAACGAACCTGCTGCCGGTGGCCCTCCCCCCGGGGCCCCACCACAGGGAGCCGCACCTCCCCCCGGCGGGCCGCTCTAATCATTCCTATTGTCAACCTTGGCAACTGTTTTAAGCGCAAGGACTGGCGTTGTATGATCAGTAGGCTTGGTAAATGCAATACAGATCACAGTCTATTCTTTGATGGATATCCCCTCTCTACTCCACAGGGCAGAAAAGGCCTTACTGCCCATTTTTTCGGAAATTGACGCACAGGTCAAGGAAAATCTCCGTCAAGTCCTCTGCGCTTTCCGTGCAAACCGCGTCGGGGTGCATCATTTTGCCAGTGTTAGTGGTTATGGTCATGATGACTTGGGACGGGATACTTTAGATCAAGTGTTCGCCCAAGCCCTGGGGGCCGAAAAGGCAGCGGTGCGGGTACAATTTGTTTCAGGAACCCATGCGATCGCCTGTGCCTTGTATGGGGTTCTCCGACCAGGGGATGAAATGTTAGCGGTAGCCGGTGCGCCCTACGATACCCTAGAAGAAGTAATTGGAATTAGGGGCAGTGGTCAAGGCTCTTTAAAGGATTTTGGCGTTGTTTATCGGCAATTAGAGCTAGATTCTACCGGTGCGATCGATTGGTTGGCCTTGGCCACAGCAGTGAAACCCCAAACCCGTTTAGTCCATATTCAAAGATCCTGCGGTTATTCCTGGCGATCGAGTTTGTCTATTGACGAAATCGAGAGAATTGTCCGTATAGTTAAACAACAAAACCCGAATACCGTCTGTTTTGTCGATAATTGCTATGGAGAATTTATCAACACCCAAGAACCCACCGACGTGGGGGCAGATCTGATGGCCGGTTCTCTAATTAAAAACCCCGGAGGTACAATCGTCACGGCCGGGGGATACATAGCAGGTAAAGCGGAATTAGTGGAAATGGCCTGCTATCGTCTGACAGCACCGGGGATCGGTAGCGAGGGAGGGGCAACTTTTGACCAAAATCGTCTCCTTTATCAGGGATTGTTTCTAGCGCCGCAAATGGTGGGAGAAGCGATGAAAGGCAGTCATTTAATCGCCTATGTGGGTGATAAGTTGGGTTATCCGGTCAATCCTGCTCCTTTTGTGCCTCGACGCGATATTATTCAAGCGATTAAACTCGGTTCTCCCGATAAGCTGATTGCCTTCTGTAAAGCCATTCAAGCCTATTCTCCCATCGGTTCCTACTTGGACCCCATTCCTGCCCAAATGCCGGGCTATGAGAGCCAAGTAGTGATGGCTGGTGGCACGTTTATCGATGGTAGCACCTCGGAATTCTCCGCCGATGGACCCCTCCGGGAACCCTATATCGTTTTTTGTCAGGGGGGAACCCATTGGACCCATATTTCCCTAGCTTTAGAACAAGCGATCGCCGCTTTGTTGAATGGTTCCCCTCAGCTTCCTTCTCTCCCTTAGTTAAAATCCTAACTTCCTGTCTTTGTGGTTAACAAAAAGGGGACTGTCAGGGGGCAAAAGTTCCATATTAGTATTTAGGCTCTCTTGGGTTTGGTGGGTAAAATGTATTCTTGAGATATAATTCTGCTGGCGAGCGAGTGGCACGAACCACAAAGACACAAAGGACACAAAGATCGGTCGCTCCTATATAAGTTAAACTTATCACACAAAGAATAAGAGAGTCGTATTTATTCCTTTTTTATTTTTGTTAAGGACTTATTGATTGATTTAGGCTCTTTTTTTGGGTAATTCCTAATTTTTAAGATCAATGTAGATTGACAAAAATGAGATGCACCCAGTTTCCAACTTGTCTAACTCGATGCCAGACGGTAAAATAAGCACAAATCTAACTATACTCATTAGAATATAAATATCAACGACCACGATTAAAAACTCTTATGCGGGTAACTCTAAAATCGGCCTTGAGTGACAGTAATATCGATGCTAATCAAAGCAGCAGTCAACGTCAACTGATGCTATCGATCGCCGCCACCAGTGAACAGATTGACACAAATTTACCGATTAATCTTTGTTTAGTTCTCGATCATAGCGGTTCTATGCAGGGAAAACCCCTAGAAACGGTCAAAAAAGCGGCTTTAAGTTTAATAGAATCCCTCGGAGTTAATGATCGTCTCTCGGTGATAGCTTTCGATCATCGCGCTAAAGTTATTCTTCCCTCCCAATCGCGACAGGATGATCTGACCTTAATTCGCTCAAAAATTCAACAATTACGAGCGGGAGGAGGTACGGCGATCGATGAAGGGATAAAATTAGGCATTCAAGAAAGTTCCAGCGGCAGCAAAGGTTATGTATCTCATATTTTTCTGCTTACCGATGGTGAAAATGAACACGGAGATAATCAACGCTGTTTAAAATTAGCCGCAGTAGCAGCTGAGTACGGTATCACCTTAAATACCTTCGGTTTTGGCGATCATTGGAATCAAGATATCCTAGAAAAAATTGCCGATATCGCCGGCGGAAGTTTATCCTATATCGAAAGACCCGAACAGGCTTTAATTGAATTTACTCGTCTGTTTAACCGTCTGCAATCTGTGCGGTTAACTAACGCTTTCCTGCAATTAGAATTAGATGCTCGGACTCATTTAGCCGACTTAAAACCCATTGCCCAAGTTGCCCCAGAAACTATAGAAATGAGCCTACAAAAAGAGGGGAATTTTTACATCACCCGTTTGGGGGATTTAATGATAGATGAAGAAAAAATTCTCCTCCTCAATCTCTATATTGACCAAATTCCCCCCGGTACTCACACCATAGCTAAGGTGAAGATTCGCTACGATGATCCCGCTTCCGGTCAAAAAGGGCTAGAAACTGCGACTTTTAACCTTGATATCACCTCCCAAGCTCTCTATCAATCCCAATTAAACGATCAAGTTCAGAAATCAATTCTGACTTTAGCCAAATATCGTCAAACCCAAATCGCTGAAGAAAAATTAAAAAAGGGCGATCGAGCAGCCGCCGCCACCATGCTACAAACCGCAGCCAAAACCGCCCTACAATTGGGGGAGAAAAACGCCGCCACCGTCCTCCAAACTAATGCCACCCGTTTACAGGTGGGAGAAGAATTGAGCGAGGGGGATTTAAAGAAAACCCGTATTATTGCTAAAACAAGACTACAAACCGATGAATAAACTACTTATTGAAACAAAATCCCAATTCCTAGCAAAGCAATTGTCACTCCGAAAATCGCCCGCAAGTTAATCCGATCCCCCATCATGGCTGCGATCGGCAGGACAAATAAAGGACTGGTAGCGGTGAGAGTTTGGGCAATACCCACAGGAGAGAATTTTAAAGCAGTTTGCTGTAACCAAATGCCTAAAAACGTACTGCCGAAAGCAGTGACAATAATAATAGCAATCAGACGCAATGACCAGTTAATCGGTGGTGATGATTCCTGACGGCGAAAAAACATCAGAATTAACACTATTCCCGTCCCCGCTAACAGACGAAACAGGGCACTCTGCAAAGAAGACATTCCCGACTGCACCAGTGCCTGACGAGATAAAACCGCCCCCACCGCTTGGGAAATCGCCGCAATTAAAGCCCAGGCAATTCCTTGCCGCCAGGGGCGTTGACTATTGATTTCGGGAGTTTTTTCGGAAATAACCCAAGCAACCCCGAAGATGGTCAAAATAATGCCAATATAAGCCGATATTTTCAGGGATTCCCCCAAAAAAGTCGCCGCTAGAATCGCCCCCAACGGAGGCGAAAGGGTTTCTAACAGGAGGGTTTTTCGCGGTCCCAAATAATTAAGGGCGGTAAAATAGGCCGTGTCACCGATTCCTATACCAATTGCGCCACTTGTCAAGAGTATAAATACCGAACTTTGTTGATTAACATCGTGCCATTGTCCGGAAAGGGGCAGCGTCAGGGCAATTAAAGCGATCGCGACTACTCCTTTCAGAAAATTAAGCAATAAAGGCGGGATTTTCTGGCCTAATAGGCTATAAATCGCCGCAGAAACCGCCCAAAGCGCCGCCGCACTCAAAGCCGCTATCTCTCCCGTTAAATTTTCACCGAGACTAAATCCGTTGAGCATTATCATATTTGTCAGGAGACAGTATTAAGAAGACTCCGAGACTATTTTTATTTATTATCCCCACTTCCCACACCCCCGCTAATTTAGTGATTTAATAAAACCGACCACTGCTGCAGAAGATAAAAACTATGTGTATTCTCGGTTTTGATCCGGGTAAGGATAAATGTGGGATCGCGGTTAGGTCATCGACAGGGAAAATTTATACCCATGAGGTGATAGCATCGTCACAAGCGATCGAGCGTTTAGCCAGTCTCTGTCAACAATATCCGATCGAATTATTGGTGATGGGGAATCAAACCACCTCAAAAAGTTGGCGCGAAAAAATTGCCGCTCGTGTCACCGTCCCGATTACTCTAGTAGATGAACGCAATAGTACCCTAGAAGCTCGCGATCGCTATTGGCAAATGTTCCCCCCCAAAGGATTACAGAAACTCATCCCCCAAGGTATGCGTCTTCCTGATCGCCCCATTGATGATATAGTGGCGATTCTGCTGATCGAACGTCATTTACAGTCAAAATAATGTCACACTACAAAATAGACACAGCAGGGTGAATTGACGATGCTCCTAAGTAAAGGTTTTGAAGTGGAAATGTACACCGGAACAGCAGCCGGAGAAATTATCGGTTTATCCGATCGCATTGTCAAGGATTTAGATGGTTTTGTCCGGGAACCGGATAGTCGTAACGTAGAATATACTACGGCTCCCATGACTAACTATGACCGTCTTTTATGCGCTACTTTAAAACCTCGTCTGGCTCTACGGCAATATTTGCGTCGTTTAGGCGATTATACCCTCATCCCTGGCAGTACCCTCTCCTTGGGCGATAGTCAATATTTTTATCGCAGTGACCCCCACAATCCCTATCATGACTATATCGAACAGACCTACGGCACTAATGTAGTCACGGCCAGTATTCATATTAACGTCGGTATTAGCGATTATGAGGATTTAATGCGTGCCTGTCGCTTAATTCGCCTAGAAGCTCCTTTATACTTGGCTTTAAGTGCTTCCTCTCCTTTTCTCGATGGTAAAATCACCGGTTCCCATTCCCGTCGTTGGCAAGTTTTCCCCCAAACTCCTGCTTATGTTCCTCTCTTTGAGAGTCATAAACATTTTGTCACCTGGACCGAGGAACAATTAAAACTCGGTACGATGCAGAATGTTCGTCATCTCTGGGTTTCGGTACGTCCTAACGGTAGCAATCGTCCCTATAATCTCAATCGTCTAGAATTGCGAATTTGTGACCTGATTGCTAATCCTATTAGTTTATTAGCAGTTATGGCTTTTTTAGAGGCCCGTTTAACTCAACTTTTACAAGATCCCCAATTAGACCCCTTAATTTTAAGTCAATTACCCAGTAGCAATCGCAGCGAGGATTTATTAACTTTAACCCAAGAAAACGAACAGGCTGCCGCACGTTTTAGTCTTGATGCCACCCTGAGACATTGGTACGATGGCCGGGAAATCTTAGCTAGGGATTGGATTAAAGACCTCTATGTTCAAGTTTATCCCGTTGCTAAAGAAAAGGGTTTTAGTTGTTTCCTCTCTCCCCTACAAAAAATCCTCCGTGAAGGTAACACCGCACAACAATGGTTAAAACAATCCGACCAGGGGATGGATGTTAAAAGTATTATCAAACAGGCGATTATTACCCTAGAAAAACAGGAACGAGAGTTAGAACATAAATTATGTCAACATATTCTAGTTGCCTGAATAAAAGACTTTTTCTCTAATTATTTGGCTCTCTTGAGGTTATATCGACAACATTTTTCAGGATGATAGGATAAGCTGGAATTATCGAAACCGTAGAAATAATAGATAAAATGAGTAATCTCCTCTGGCCGCGTTTCCTCAAGAAAGCTTACCGTCAAGAACCAATAACTAGCTTTATCTTTACCGCAGCGGCAATAGATGTCATCATCGGGGTTCTAGGACAAAGATGGACACTGCTATCCTTAGGGGCAACGATTATGGCGATCGCTATATTCGCCAGGTGGCAACAGAGCCAAAAAAGCAAGGCAATCAACAAAGAAGAAGCAGCAAGATACTATTTACCGCCCCAATCAAGTCAAGTAGCTTTACCAACCCTGAAAAACGAAAAAAATCGACCTTCTTAGCTCAAAAATTTCACCTTGCTTGGCAATCAATCCCCTCAAAGGCTAGAATTTATAGCACCGTTCATTTGTTAATATTCAACTAAATTTATGAAATTCCGATTTACGCGTGGGGAGAAACTTGTCGGGGCAATTGTGGTCAGTGTCTTAACCACGCTGACAATCGGGCAACATCAGCTTAGTCATGCCCAAAATCCCATTGCCCCCCCTAAACCCGCGGCTGAAAGTGGCGAAAAAACCCCGGAAACTATCCTAGTAGAAGGTTTAGGCAGACTTACCCTCGCTAAAACCTTAGAAGGGCAACAATCCACCCCTAATGCTGTGATTTTCAGCCCCGATAACCAATTAGTTCTCGCTGGTGGTAGTGATACGGATCCTCTCCTGAGAATTTGGTCCGTAAAAACAGGGCAAAAAGTTTCCCAAACTCGCGCCCAAAGAACCAGCGTCAAAGCTTTAGCCATTAGTCCCAACGAAAGATTATTAGTTAGTAGCGGTTTAGATGGTTCGATTAATTTTTGGAATCTGGTGGAAGGCAAGTATTTGGGAATTGCCCTCGAACACGGTAATACGGTCCTCGCCCTTACCGTTACTCCCGATGGTAAAACGTTAATTAGTGGTGGTTTGGAAGGAATTCGCCTCTGGACAGTGCAACCCCCCCGCCGTCCCCTCTATCGTTTAAATTGGGTGGGTAATTTTGTTTATTCCCTAGGCATGAAATCCGATGGTGTCACCCTTGCCAGCGGTCATGAAAACGGTGAGGTACATTTTTGGGACATCCGCGAGGGCAAATTTTTATCGAAATTTGCTGCCCATCCCCAAGCGGTGAGCCAGCTTTTATACACTCCCGACGGTAAAAATTTAATTACGGGTAGTTTAGACCGCACGATTAAAATCTGGGATACGAGCAATAATCAGTTATTATTTACCCTCGTCGGTCATACGGCCCGAATCCGTTCCCTGGCACTCCATCCTAAGGGACAAATTCTCGCTAGTGCTAGTAATGACGGTGTGCGTTTATGGGATGTGACCACGGGGAAACAATTGGCCTGGTTTGATAATAATTCCGACTGGGTGGAATCCCTAGCTTTTAGTCCCGATGGGCAGTATTTAGCTAGTGGTAATTATGATTTTAAAATTCGCCTCTGGCAATTCGTTCGTTAGGCAAAAATGCCCCCATTTAGCCTTTAACCACTTCTAGAAAAGCCGATTTCGCCGCTGCCTGTTCCGCTGCTTTTTTGCTTCTGCCAGTTCCCATTCCTAATTTCTGCTCATTTAACCACACTTCCGCGCAAAAACGTTCTTGATCTAAACCATTGATTTCTTTAACTAAATATTGCGGCAGTTTTTTGTATTTTGCTTGTGTCCACTCCTGCAAGGCATCCTTATAATTCTGTCGGGCCGGATCTCGACGGATTTCGGCCGCTTTTTCCCTTAGTGGCTCATCTAACCAAGAACGCACTAAAACCATCGTCTGTGTACTAAGATATAATGCTCCCAAGACCGCCTCAAAAGCGTCTGCTAGTCGAGAAATTCGCCCCGCCCGATCAATACTCGTACTACTTGATACCAATAAATAACGCTCGAAACCGTAGCGATCCGCAAATTCCGCCAGAGTGCGATCGCTAACCATCATCGATCGCAGGGCAGCAAATTCTCCCACGAGCGCCTCCGGATAGGTTTCTAACAATACCTCCGCCGCCACGAGTCTCACCACAGAATCGCCTACAAATTCCAATTGTTCATAATTCTTATCACGGGAAACACTGGGATGAGTTAGGGCCAAATCTAATAAATCCCATCTGACGGGGACATCAGCTGATAAACCCAGCTTTTCCACTAGGGTTTTTAATTGTTTTTGGCGACGCGGATCACTTAAGGACATGGGAGCGGGAAGAAGGGGGTGTGGGGTGT
>NZ_JAQMSY010000090.1:0-39801 GCF_028329095.1 Microcystis sp. CS-574 | reverse complement strand
TAAAAAGTCCAAAAAGTCTTTTGCTTTCACGATCTGAATATTTTGATATTCAACCAGTGAAAGAAGATGTTTGTCTCCCGTGATAATATGGGTAGCCTTGCCAGCGATTGCACATTCTATGATCATATCGTCATCGGGATCATTGGGAACGGCTCTAAGTGTTCCACCTATAGAAACAATGCTAGAAGCCTCACAAATTTCCTCAATGTATTTTCTAACTCGTTCTTCAGGAAATTTGATTTTTAGTAGAAGTTTTTCGGATAATTCGCCTAAAATCTCTGGACAAGTGACCGATCGAATCAGTTTGCTTTGGGCTAGGGAAAAACAACTATTCGGGCTACCGCCTTTAGAAAGCGCAGCAGATATGAGAATATTTGTGTCGAAGACAACAGTATAAATCACTACTTCTCATGAACGATTTCATCGATAAATTCTTCTCTTTCGTCTTCCGTCATGGTATCCCAATCGTAGCCGCGTTCTGCTGCGACGATTTTTGCCTGTTGGCTTCCGTAATCGGTTATAGCTTCCATATTTCCCCACTGACGCTGGATGAGGAATCTAAATAGTTCCTGTTGCTGTGCTTCGGGGAGTTGTTTGACTAATTCGATTACTTGTTCGTTGCTTAAGGTTAAGTTTGGCATAGGTCGCTTCTAGACACCAGCATGATTAATCAGTTTAACACGAGTCCTTAATGGAGAGGGTTTTCTGTTCGCCTATCCCTTCTGGGCTTCGATCGGTTAGAATCGAGAAGTTGTACCAAATCTGGTTATTTTTGCATGAGTAGAAAACGGGTTTCTCCGAGAAACCCGTTTTCTGTGCGTTACTCAACGGATTTAGTATTATCGGCCTAGAAAGTCCTTTCATCTTACCGCTTGCCGTAAAATTATGATTGTCTCTCTCCAAGAAGCTCAAGCCAAACTGCCCGAACTGATATACAATCTCAAACTAGGGGAAGAATTGTTAATTACCGATAATAATTTCCCACTGGCAAAATTAAGCCGATGATAAAGAACACTTACAAGACTTCTCGGAGTATCTGCCTTGAAATGTCTAATCGATAGCCATACTCTGCTCTGTTACACACTCAAGGAATCCCGACTCAGTAGCAGCACCCATCAACTTCCTAAAAACCTTCTGGCTTTAAGACAGGACGATAACGTAATTTGATAATAACAGAACCACTAAACCTAAAACTTGATTGAAAAGCAATAAAATTGAGTTGCTGAGTCATTATTCCATTATTACAAATCTGGTTCATTATTATTTCATAATTCATTTTAAATTCAGAACCATTTTTATCAATTATAAATATAAAATCAGCACATCTTCTATTAGGATCGCCCCTAGATAGATCATCTTCAAAACAAAAATCTTCAGTTTTATAAATAACCGAACCATTATTACACTTGATAGTAAAAAAAACGCCAGTAATTCCTGATTCTAAAACTTGGCAATTATATTTTCCTTGCTGAGTTTCGATAAAACCACTTGCTTCAAACCAAGTGTTATTAATTAATCTTTGCGACCAGTCTTCTGGACACGAAGAAGATATTCTCCAATTTTCCGTCGATATTATTTCGCTGGCAGGATTATTATTAAACTCGGTTCGTTCATAAGTACCATTAGAATTAAATTTATGTTGTACACTTGCACTAGAAAAAGAACTTTTCCAGCAAGTAACCGCAATATCAGAATTATTTAAAGCGATTAATTGTTCATTATCAAAAGCTATAGCCGAACCAGAAAAACTAACAATGAAAACACTGGCATAACCAATAAACTTTTTCATCATACACCTCTATAGATCGATAGATGGTTAGTATTTACTGTAGATTCTAGATCATCAATTGAAAAAAAGGGGGCTTATTCAGCCCCCTTAACCTCTAACTACCGCCAATCCTTGCCACATCGCGGGCGTTGGCTTCAAAAGCCGCATCGAGGGCAGAATCGCCGGTTAAACCAGAATCTAACGCCTCTTTAATACACTGCAACATCCGCTTATAATCCTTGGGCATTACTTTAACAAACTTGGGCAACATTTCCGACCAATTTGCTAAAACTAGGGACGCTTTTTGACTTTGGGTGTAATCAGCATGGCGTTGAATTAACTCGCGTAAATCGTCGATTTCTTCCCCTTCTAGTGCCTCTAAAGCTACCATTTGGGTATTGCAACGAGTGGCGAAATCCCCCGACTCATCGAGGACGTAGGCGACACCACCACTCATCCCGGCGGCGAAATTGCGACCGGTGGGCCCTAAAACAACGACTTTACCCCCCGTCATATACTCGCAAGCGTGGTCGCCAACGGACTCAACCACCGTAGTCACCCCAGAGTTACGCACCCCAAAACGTTCCCCAGCAACCCCAGAAATATACACCTCACCACTGGTCGCGCCGTATAAAGCCACATTACCGATGATAATATTCTCCTCGGCCACAAAAGTGGAACCTTTGGGCGGATAAACGATGATTTTGCCACCGCTTAAACCCTTACCCACATAATCATTGGCATCCCCTTCTAACTCCAGTGTCACCCCTTTGGGAACAAAAGCACCGAAACTCTGCCCCGCGCTGCCCTGAAAATGGAGATGTACGGTATCTTCGGGTAAACCCTCCCAGTGACGTTTAGTGATTTCGTTGCCTAAAATCGTCCCCACCACCCGGTTAATATTTTTAATCGGTAGTGTCGCCTTGACTTTTTCGCCTTTTTCAATGGCATCCTTGCATAAATCCAGTAAAACGGTTATATCCAAGGACTTATCTAAACCGTGGTCCTGGGGAATCTGACAATAGCGTCCTACCTCTGCATCTACCTCCGGTTGATAGAGAATCGGAGTTAGGTCAATTCCTTTCGCTTTCCAATGTTCTACAGCCTGTTTCGGCTCTAATACATCAGTTCGCCCCACCATTTCATTTAAGGTGCGGAATCCCAATTCGGCCATAATTTCCCGCACTTCCTGGGCGATAAATTTCATGAAATTCACCGTATATTCGGGATCTCCGATGAAATTCTTCCGTAATAACGGATCCTGGGTCGCTACCCCCGCCGGACAGGTATTAAGATGACAAACCCGCATCATAATACAGCCTAACGTTACCAGTGGCGCGGTCGAAAAACCGAATTCTTCGGCCCCCAATAGGGTTGCCACCACCACATCGCGGCCGGTTTTCATCTGGCCATCCGTTTCCACCGCAATGCGACTGCGAAGATTATTTAACACCAATGTTTGATGGGTTTCTGCTAGTCCCAACTCCCAGGGTAAACCCGCGTGTTTAATCGAGGTTTGGGGTGAGGCACCGGTCCCACCATCGAAACCAGAGATTAAAACCACGTCGGCGTGAGCTTTAGCGACTCCGGCGGCGATTGTGCCAACTCCCACCTCAGAAACCAGTTTTACGCTCACTCTGGCCGCGCGATTGGCATTTTTTAGGTCATGAATCAACTCCGCTAGGTCTTCAATGGAGTAGATATCATGGTGGGGTGGGGGAGAGATTAAACCGACTCCGGGGGTGGAGTGACGGACTTTGGCAATCCAAGGATAGACTTTTTTACCCGGTAATTGACCGCCTTCGCCCGGTTTTGCCCCCTGGGCCATTTTTATCTGCAATTCTCGCGCTTGGGAGAGGTAAAGACTGGTGACACCAAAACGGCCGGAAGCTACCTGTTTAATGGCACTATTTTTCGAGTCTCCCTGTTCATTTGTCCAAGTGTAGCGCTCGGAATCTTCGCCACCTTCCCCGGTGTTCGACTTGCCACCGATACGATTCATGGCAATAGCGAGGGATTCGTGGGCCTCTTTGGAAATGGAACCGTAACTCATGGCCCCGGTTTTAAAGCGTTTCATAATCGCTTCAATCGGTTCCACTTCTTCGATGGGGATACTTTCCCGGTTTTTAAAGGTTAATAGTCCCCGCAGGGTGAAGAATTTTTGATTTTGTTGGTTGACCAGTTGGGAATATTTCTTAAAGAGGTCGTATTTACCCAATTTTACCGCTTGTTGCAGGGTATGAATGGTTTCTGGGCTAAAAAGATGGGCTTCCCCGTCCTTACGCCATTGATATTCACCGCCAATATCGAGGGTATGCACATTAACATCCCGGTCGGGGAAAGCGTGGCCGTGTCTGAGTAGGGATTCTTTGGCAATAATTTCTAAATCGGCCCCTTCAATGCGGGAAGCTGTCCAAGTAAAATAGCGATCGACTACCGATCGATTTAAGCCAATAGCCTCGAATATTTGCGCCCCACGGTAGCTTTGCAGGGTAGAAATGCCAATTTTAGAGGCCACTTTAATTACGCCCTTGGTGGCGGCTTTTATGTAGTTTTTACAGGCACTCTGGTGGTCAACTCCTACCAATAAACCTTCCTCGATCATACTGCCGAGGGTGGCAAAGGCTAGATAGGGATTAATCGCACCGCAACCATAACCGAGTAAAAGGGCGTAGTGATGCACTTCCCGGGGTTCGCCGGATTCCAGGACAAGGCCGACTCTGGTACGGGTTCCCTGCCGGATGAGATGATGGTGTAAACCGGCAACCGCCAGCAGTGAGGGAATCGGAGCGTGATTTTTATCGATACCTCGATCGCTTAAAATAATAATGCTCGCGCCCGCTAAAATTGCCTCGTCCACCTCTTGACAAATTGCCTCAATTGTGCCACGCATTCCCTCGACTCCCGAAGTGGGATCGAAGAGAATGGGAATAGTCACGGTTTTAAATTCGCTATTGCCCTGTAAACGCGCTAATTGGGCATTAGTGAGGATGGGAGAGTTAAGTTTAATCAGGTGACAGCTTTCCGGCTGCGGATCCAAAAGATTTCTTTCCGCACCGATAGTGGTGATGGGAGAGGTGATAATTTCTTCGCGAATCGAGTCAATCGGGGGGTTAGTGACTTGGGCGAATAACTGCTGAAAGTAATCATAAAGCAGTTTTGGGCGATCGGACAAGACGGCTAGGGGTGTATCGGAACCCATGGAACCCACTGCTTCCACTCCATCCCGGCCCATGGGGGCTAATAAAAGACGTAATTCTTCAAAAGTGTAGCCGAAAGCGGTTTGCTGTTGAATTAGGGAAACAGCAGTTTCCGGTGGAGCAGTTTCAACGGCCGGTAAATCGTCTAAATTGACTAAATTTTCGTTTAACCACTGGCGATAGGGATGAGCTTTGGCAATACCTTCTTTTATCTCCTCATCGGCCACGATACGACCTTCTTTCATATCCACAAGGAACATCCGGCCGGGTTGCAGACGACCTTTAAAAGCGACGCGTTCCGGTTCAATGGGTAAAACTCCCGCTTCCGATGCCATAATTACTAGGTCATCTTTGGTGACGTAGTAACGGGAAGGACGTAAACCATTGCGGTCTAACACTGCTCCCATCATCGTACCATCGGTAAAAGCGATCGAGGCCGGACCATCCCAGGGTTCCATCAAACAGGAATGGTATTCATAAAAGGCTTTTTTCTCATCACTCATCGATTCGTGGGCTGCCCAGGGTTCAGGAATCATCATCATGACAGCGTGAGGGAGAGAACGCCCCGATAAAACCATTAATTCTAGGGCATTATCAAAAATTAAGGAGTCACTACCCTCGATATTAATAACCGGCTGGATTTTTTTGATGTCTTCCCCGAACAAGGGTGAGGCAAACATCGACTGACGGGCGTGCATCCAGTTAATATTACCTCGCAGGGTATTAATTTCGCCATTGTGGGCAATATAACGGTAAGGGTGGGCGCGTTCCCAACTGGGGAAGGTATTGGTACTAAAACGGGAATGGACTAATCCTAAAGCACTTTGAAAGTCGGGGTCGTGTAAATCGGGAAAATAGTCACCCACCTGTACCGGCATTAATTGCCCTTTATAGACAATGGTACGACTAGAAATACTGCAAGGATACCAGTAACGATTAAAGGATTGACGATTAAGGTGGGAACGCTTGCGAATAACGTATAATTTGCGTTCAAAAGCCAGATCATCGCTTAAATGGGCATCGCGTTCGATGAAAACCTGTTCGATAAAAGGTTCGGTAGATTTGGCCGAATTGCCCAAACTAGAGTTATCCGTGGGAACATCACGCCAACCGAGAACTTTTAACCCCTCTTCGGCGGCGATTTTCTCGAATTCCTGGCGACTTTTCCCGCGAATTTCCGCATCAGGGGCCGTGTAGAGCATTCCTACCCCGTATTGTCCCGCTGCTGGTAAGGTAAAACCTAGATTACTGGTCACTTTCCGGAAAAATAGGTCAGGGATTTGGCATAAAATACCCGCCCCATCTCCCGTATTTTTTTCCGCACCGCACGCGCCACGGTGATCGAGGTTTAGTAAAATTGTTAAGGCCTGTTCAACAATATCGTGGGACTTTTTCCCCGTTTTATGAACGATAAAACCGACACCACAAGCATCATGTTCAAATCGGGGATCGTATAGTCCTTGTTTCCGTGGAGTTTGATTGTTATTCATCTTGTCTAATAGCCTAGCAGTCTGGAAGGGAATGGCCTAGAGGGTGAGCCAGAGTAGCGATTCTAGGTATATCAATTTTGTATCCAGACTGGACCTTCGGTCTTATATCTTAAGGAAATGTTTCGATGTGACAAGGGTTCCTTTACACCGAATCCAACTTCCGACCATTCTAGAACCTAAAAATGGGTCACGGCGATTTTTCTTGGCGATTAAATATATCGAACTTGGTTTCGCATTTCGTCCGCAGTCACTCGATCAAGAATAACCAGTAAACGGGTTGCGATCTCTCGCGGAGGGCGACGGACGGCGAAAATCACCCCGTAATGGGTTCGATTGGCATCGAAGTAATCGCGAACCAGTTCTTCAAAATCGGTTCGGTTGTGAGTGACTAAGGTTCTCCCCTGACTCACCGCGTGAGCGAGTTGTGCTTTATCTGTGGCGTTAAGTTGTCCCGCATCCCTCGCAGTAATCGCGTCAAACCCCCTCGCTCTCAACAACTCGGCGATTAAAACGTTAACATCTTCATCTAGATAGAGACGGATAAAGAGATTATTCACGAATTTTTTAGCAGCGGATCGATTAAGTCGTCGGGAACGCGGTTATGCTCGATATAAGCGTTAATTTCCTCTAGATGGTCGCTGTAATAGGTCAACGCACTGAAAATCTGACTTAACGTCAGATGGGGCATTCCTAGGGGTATTTCTTCGGGAGCGACCCCCAGACGCCAAGTTTCGACGATGGCGCGGACGGGTGTACGGGTTCCTTTGATAATTGGTTCCCCGTGTAAGATCTCGTCGTCTCGAACGATATAGAGATATTCGGTCGCTTGAACCATCGCGGTTTTCTGGAGTGGATATCGTTTAGTTTATCGTATCGATCGAACCCCCGACTATTCCCCATAAATATCGGTTCGGTTACTTCAGCCACCCGAGCTCACTTGCGGCGATTGTTTCGCTCTTTCTCGCCATTTTTTTGAATTTTCTGTAATTACCTCGCACATCGATCGGGCTTTTTCCGCCGCATCCCGTGCCATTTCCAGAATTTCCTCTAGTTCCCGTTCATTTAGTCCTGTTTCTTTTTCTTCCATCACCGTAAGCCCTCCAAGCGATTTTTAACCTTATTCTAGTTTCTAAAATACGTCCGAGCTATGATAGCTTGACTCTAGAGCTAAAGTAGAGATAGGGTTTAATTGGAGCCATGTATGGAAGCGATCGAATTTAGGACGGTTATTCATGACGGTCGGGTGAGCGTTCCCCCCCGATATTCTTCTCGATGGGAGGGTAAGATGATACGGGTGATTGTTTTGGATGACTCGGAAATCGTCCCCGAACCGAGCCAGAAAACTGAAAAAACGATGTTCGAGGCGATTTCTTTAAATACACGGGGATTTAGATTCGATCGGGACGAGGCTAATGCCCGATAAAGTTTTTATCGATACTAATGTCTTAATTTACGGGTATTCTGAGGATGAGCCGGATAAACAACAGCGAGCGATTGATTGTGTTCGATCGGGTGAGGCTTGGATTAGTACACAGGTTTTAAATGAAACGATAAATGTATTAAAACGGAAATTTTCCCTAAGCTATTCGCAAATTCGAGACGCTGTACAAGAGCTTTCCGAGGGATTCCCAATCATCCTCGTTTCTGTTAATACGATAGAGATGGCATTGAATCTAGCGGAACGTTATCAATATAGTTACTTTGATAGTTTAATACTGGCCAGCGCTCTGGAAGCGGGCTGTCAAATTCTCTACAGTGAAGATTTACAAGATGGTCAGCGAATCGAGAATCAATTGACGATCGTTAATCCCTTTGGTTAAGTAGGTAGGTGTTAAAAGTTGTCAGACACCCCCCTTGATAAGTAGGGTTGATTCATGAATCAACCCTACTATGAATTAACCCTAGGGGGCAGGGGGGATCGAACCTAAAATCCATTTTTAATTTAATTATAACCAGCTACTTATCTAAGTTAAAAACAACAATAAAACTAGCGATCGATGGGCGTGATCAGTAAAGTCAAATTAGGAGAGTTTTGGGAACGCCACTCGGACGCGGAAGACACTCTTACCGATTGGTATAACTTCGCTAGTAAGGCTAACTGGAAAAATTTAGTAGAGGTTCAAGGTCGCTACCCGAAGGCGGAGGCGGTGGGAAATTTTATAGTTTTTAATATCAAGGGAAACAAATACCGTTTAATCGCTGACATCAATTATTCTCGTCAAACCATTTTCGTTAAATATATTCTAAGTCACGCTGAATACAATAAGGAGAACTGGAAAAATGATCCCTACTTCTAATCCATTAACCTATGGTGATTTACTCTTGCAGTATCAACCGAAACCGATTAATAACTCCCAAGAATACGAGCGATTTTTAAGCATAATTGAAGGGATGATGTCACGGGAGTTAAGCAATGACGAAGGACTATTATTCGATTTATTGGTGTTATTAGTGGAAGAATACGAGCGGAAACATTATCCGATCGCCCGAACAAATCCTACCGCTACGTTAGAATCTTTACTTGATGAATTCGATATCGATAGGGAGTGTCTTGTCGATATTTTCGGCGATCGGGATAGAGTAGAATCGGTGATAGGGGGGAAACAAGCGATCGCTCCCTCTCAAGCCGAGTCTCTAGCCGAATTTTTTAATCGTTTAAGTGCGAAACTGGCGTTAAGCGCCCGTGATTTTCTCTTGTAGCCTCGCTTTCCCTCGGGGACTGAGGGGGAAGACCATATAACAAATCCTTACTTTCTTCATAACTTTAGATTAATTAAGATAATGTTACAAAACTTTATGAAAAAGGCGTAGTATGATAATTTACGCCAGTAAAGCGAACACAATAAGGAGCAACACCCATAATGCAGTCGGCCGAGATGTTGCTGACAGTCCCCAAAGAGTATTTAAAAGCACCGGGGGGCTTCAACCCAAACGTTACCATGTTTTTCAGTGCCTTGAGCCTAATAACCCTATCTACCTGTGGCTATTGGCTATGGTCCTGGCCGGACTGGATTTGTTTTAGTGCTAATGTCCTCGCTTTACATTTATCGGGGACAGTTATCCACGATGCTTCTCATAATTCTGCCCATAGCAATCGGCTATTTAATGCTATTTTAGGTCATGGCAGTGCTTTAATGCTCGGTTTTGCCTTTCCAGTCTTCACTAGAGTCCATTTACAGCACCACGCGCACGTTAACGATCCCGAAAATGATCCGGATCATTTTGTCTCCACTGGTGGACCGTTGTGGATGATTGCGGCCAGATTTTTTTATCACGAAATCTTCTTTTTTAAGCGGCAACTCTGGCGAAAATATGAACTGCTGGAATGGTTCCTCAGTCGTCTTTTTGTGGCTACCATAGTCATCGTCGCCTGTCAATACGGTTTTATCAGCTATGTGATGAATTTTTGGTTTGTTCCCGCTTTAGTGGTGGGAATTGCCCTCGGTTTATTTTTCGATTATCTCCCCCATCGTCCTTTCCAAGAGCGTAATCGTTGGAAAAATGCCCGAGTTTACCCCAGTCCCCTGTTAAATCTGCTGATTTTAGGGCAGAATTATCATCTCGTGCATCATCTTTGGCCGTCGATTCCCTGGTACAAATACCAACCGGCATACTATGCCACTAAACCGCTTTTAGACGCAAAAGACTGTGAACAGTCTTTGGGTTTACTGCAAGGTAAGAATTTCTGGAGTTTTCTCTACGATGTCTTCCTAGGTATTCGCTTTCACTCCCATTCTTCTAAAACTTCTTGATCTTATTTATCGTAATGATGAGGTACAAAGTTTTCATTTTAGGGAGTCGGTGGTCGATTTTGTGAGAAACTCTCTATCTGTACTGGTTTTGTTGTCAACCTGATTTTTTGAAGGAGGATTTTATGAGTCAACATTGGGGAAAAGCCTTAATTTTAACAACAACTCTCTTGACAATTAACATCGATTATGCTAGGTCTTTAACCTTTGGTGAGGCCGTTGGTATTGGAGCGGGGGCCTTGTTAATCAACCGAGCGGTACAGGATAATAGACAACGTTATCGATTTGTGCCACCAGAGCAAGAATTTCAGCGCGGACTAGAGGACGGGTTTAACTTTGCCCGCTATGATAATCCGCGCAATTCTAGAGACTACGATGACGGTTTTATCGAGGGAAGAAGACGGCGGGAGTCGGGTTGGTCCAGTCCCAACCGGAGAAGTTAATTATTTTTTTGGTCTGCGTCCCACTTCGGCGGTTTCTTGAATGGAAAATATCCTCAATTTGCCGTCGATGGGAGCGACTTTAGCCACCGCTTCCGATGCCACTATATAGTTATCACCCTCAGTATTGGTAATATTGACTACCCGCTCGCGAGTGATAATCGCCATCTCGTTATTAGCAAGAATATCCACGTCCCAATTCTCAGAAAGAACCTCTATACTTTTAATATTTTTGTAGGATTCCTCTAAAAATATTTTATGTTCCGTGATGCCATCTAACTCAAAAATTTCGGTACTAGCATCGGTTTTAATGGTCAATTGCGAGGAAATAAACGGGGCATAGTGTTTGAGGATTAGGGGGATATTTTTATCTTTAATGGCGGTTTCAATGTCTTGAATCATTGCTTTAATTTCCGCTTCACTGATTTTTTGTCCCCAATCGCGATTACCCGATTGTTTCACCGGCACTATCGAGGGATTAGCATGGACAAAAGGGGGGGAGATACCGGGGAGAAGGGATAAACCGAGCAATAGAACAATTAATTGGGGAGAACGCATAATTTAATAAACTTGGTAAATTCAACCCGAATCATAGCATTTTCTCGTTACCGAATAAATCCTCAAGGTGAAAGGGCTGCATCTCATAAGTAGTCGTGCAAAATAAATTTCCTAGTGAAGATGGGCAAAAGGCAGGAGGCAAGAGGTGGTTAGATATGTGTAATTAATTTTGCGGCTCTTCTAGGTTCTGTGTGATAAGTTTAACTTACAATATGATTGATCAGTCTTTGTGTCCTTTGTGTCTTTGTGGTTCGTTCCACCCCCTCGCTCTTGAGAATGTATCTTAGAATACATTTTACCCGCCAAACCCAAGAGAGCCATTTTGCTTAGGTACTTATAAATAGACTCCTCTTCCACGACCTTTATAGACTTTTTTATAACTAATCTTTTTCTCAATTGAGTATTCAAGATATCCAGTTAAACGATAACTTTTCAAGATTTATTGTATCTTCTTTTCTAAGACTTTCTCATCCTTACCTGGTCTTTTTTGGGCTCTTCGGTTTGTCTTATGCAAGGGACGGGATGATAGGAGATGAAACCCTTATAGAGAAAGACATTGCTGCGATATTTGTCAATTGTTTTCGATCTAGAGCGAGCTAATCAATTAAGTTTCTTGCCAGATAAGGATTTAGTCGATTTATGCCCCCCGATCGAACTATACCAAGTAACGAAGAACCGTGATCAGTGAACTGAAAACTCACATCTGATAACTGACTCCGGACTGCCGATTACTGATTTGACATTTGGGCGGTGATTACGGTGAGATCGATCGCCCTTTCCCCCCTTCTGATTCTTAGGGGTAAAGATTGACCGATCCCGGCTTTTTCCACCATTTCCTGTAACTCAGCGCCATCGCTAACCGGTTGATTATTAGCTTTAACAATCACATCCGCGCGACGGATCCCGGCTTTTTCGGCGGGGGTATTGGGTAGGACTTTCACCACCAAAATTCCCGACACTTCCGGGACGATCATGGCAGAATTGGGGTTTTGATTATTAGCCCGGGCTAAATCGGGAGTTAGATTAACCATCTGCACACCAATATAGGGATGGGCTACCTTTTGACCTGATTCTAGGGTCGCTTGTAACTGCTTGGCCCGGTCGATGGGAATGGCAAAACCGATGCCCATGGCATCGGTACGAATCGCCGTATTGATGCCGATGACTTCCCCTTGGGCGTTGAGTAAAGGACCGCCGGAATTACCCGGGTTAATAGCGGCATCGGTTTGGATAAAATCAATGCGTTTATCGGGAATACCCGCCTTAGCCGCCGAGCGCCCGATCGTGCTAATAATTCCTAAAGTTACCGTATTATCTAGACCGACGGGATTGCCTACTGCGATCGCCCAGTCCCCCACTTGTATGGATGCGGAATTGCCCAGGACGGCCACAGGTAATTTTTCCCCTTGGGGATTAATTTTCACCACGGCTAAATCAGTGATCTCATCAGTACCGCGTACTTCTCCCTTGAAGCTACGACCATCTTTTAAAGTTACCGTTACCTTATCGGCATTATCGACCACATGGGCATTAGTTAAGATTAAACCACTGCCATCGATAATAAAACCCGATCCCTGGCCCACCACTCGCTGCTGGGTGGGAACACGAAACTGTTCCCCAAAAAACTCCTGAAAAAAAGGATCATCAAAAAAGGGGCTATTGGGACGAGTAATGATCGCTTCGGTGTCAATTCGCACCACTGCCGCACCTGTGCGGGCCACTGCCTTAGCGACAAAACTTTCCGCCGTCATCTCCGGGGGAATTCTGGCCAGATCGGCGGCAGCAGTGGGCAGATTTTGAGCATTTACCGCCGCTAAACTGCTAAAACCGAGCATAACTCCCAGAAAAGTTGCCAAAGCGTGGGTAATAGTTCGCCGTAACCCTGTAGGAAGTTTCATACTTTGATCTCTGAATTCTGATGTTTTAACTGTTTCTGTCTATCGGTTGACAGACCGACTATTAAAAATCTAACAAATCGATCGCTCCGTTTAAATCGATGGTTGACACCAAATCCGCCAGCAGACGGATTTGGTCATGGTTTGCCGTTTACTAGGGCTGGCTGAATAAATCTAAAAACCTTGTTGGATAAGGCTTTTAGACTTTTTTTCCCTCAAAAAGTGCCTACCATTGGAGTGATCGGGGGTAAAATTCCTGGACTTTTTCCCTGAAAATTAGGTAACTGACTACCTCAAAATCGGTAAAACCCTACACCCCACACCCCACACCCCACACCCTGCCCCCACGAAAAACTTTTTCAGCAGACCCTAACTAATCTCTGATCACTAGGGGCGATTGCAGGGTAATATTTAAATCTCGATCGGGGTTAACAGAGTATAACTGCGCGGAACTACCACCGACAATTCCCGCCGTCGGTAAACCCCATCCTGCAAGGGTTCCCACGGCTGCCCCCGCTAAGACATCGAGAACTTCGATCTTGCGATCGCCCGTAAGGGCAGCGATCGCTGTGGCTGCTCCCGCACCGGCGACGGTTCCCGCTAAGATATCTTGAGTTTTTGCCCCTTTACGCACGGTTTCAGTGGTAGTAATTAATCGCGAAGTGGCATTGAGGGGAATAGTGCGATTACCCCCATCGAGGCGAATTTCCTCGGCAATAAACCGCACACCTTGGCCCGTCGCTTGTAAAGTACCCTTGACTTCACTTCCCGCTGCAATCACCACACTCCCATTCCGGTTACGAATATCTCTGGCTACGGTTAAAGTCAGAGGAATAACATCACTTTTAGAAACTAAAATTTTATCGGCTTTCTCGTAATTCAAAGGGATAACTGTTCCCGCCGGAATCGAGATTTGTTGAGCGATCAGACGTGGCCGATTAATATTACTTTGAGCGAGGACGGGAAAAGTGCCGGACATGGAACCCATGAGCAGGGTAATCAGTAAAGCTGTACTGGCTCTGGTAACAGGATTGATAGACATAGCGGTTATCCTCTCAAAAAACAACAGTGAACTTTCTCTGTTTCTAGATTATTTTTTTCTGTCTGTCATGTCAGTCCCCTCCACAGGGAATTTTTTCCCTATAGAGAGGGAAAAAAGTAGAATAGGGGAATTTCTGCGTTTTGTCCATCGACCGCAAAAGAGAGTCGAAAAGCCTAGAATGGTAAAAAACCTCGGATTGCCATCGTCTATGGAACTCGCTGCCGGAAAAATCCTTAGTCATCGCTACCAAATTATCCGTCAATTGGGAAAAGGGGGATTCGGACAGACTTTCTTGGCCTGCGATCGCCAGTTACCCAATCAAAATCGCTGTGTGATCAAACAATTTCAACCCCAGTGCCGGAATGCCGAAACTGTAGCCATCGCTAGACGACTCTTTGAAACTGAGGCGAAAATCCTGCAAGAATTGGGCAATTATCGCCATATTCCCCGTTTATTTGCTTATTTTGAAGAAAATGGGCAATTTTTCCTCGTGCAGGAATACATTGAAGGGGAAGATTTAGCCACAGAAATTACTGCCTGTGTCTATAGGCAAAATGAAGAGAAAGTAGTGGCTTTATTAATAGAAATTCTCTCAATTCTCGAATTTGTCCATCAGAAACAGGTGATCCATCGCGATGTTAATCCCTTCAATCTTATTCGTCGCAGCCAAGATGATCAATTGGTTTTAATTGATTTTGGTGCTGTCAAACAAATTAGCACTCAAGTAGTTAAAGAAGGTAAAACCGTTTCTACAGTCGCTATCGGTACTCCCGGTTATTTCCCCAGTGAACAGGCCCAAGGTTATCCCCGTTTTAGTAGCGATATCTATGCCACTGGTATGATTGGATTACAAGCTTTAACCGGTAAAGCTCCCCAAGATATTCCCTTGGATGCTCGCACGGGGGAAATTCTCTGGCAACATTTGGCCATGACTAGCGCCGAGTTTAGTGATGTTATCGATCGCATGATCTGCTATGATTTTCGTCAGCGTTATACCAGCGCCAGTGAAGCATTAATCGCTCTGAGAAAATTAGGAAAAATTCATCATCTCGATCCGAAAATTACCCAGGCAGTGAAATCTCAAAGTCAAGTTGCTCGTCAAGGGAAATCTTGGCTAACAAAAATCTTGTTTGTATCGGGGACAATTGGTTTAATAGCTGGTGCTTATCTGGGGTTTGACTATTGGCAAAATTCTCGTAATTCTCTTGGTTACTATCAACAAGGTCAGACTTTTTATCAACTCAAACGTTATACTGATGCCCTTAATTCCTATGGTCAAGCCTTAAAAATTAATCCCGATTATCTTGAGGCATTGCAAGGAAAAGCCGATGCTTTATTGGCTTTAAAAAGATACTCGGAAGCTTTAAATACCTACGAAAAAGCTATTCAAATTAACCCAGATTCCGCTTGGCAAGCTTGGCTCGGTCGCGGGGAAGCTTTAGATAAATTAGATAAAAATCAGGAGGCTTTAGAAAGTTTTGAGCGGGTCTTATCTCTTAATCCTGCCGCTAGTCAAGCTTGGCAAGGTAAAGCCGATATTTATCTAGAACTGCAACAATATTCCGCCGCCCAAAAAGCTCTTGAAAAATTGTTAACTTTTCAGCAAAATGATGCCAAAATCTGGTATAAAAAAGGCTGGTCATTACAAAATCTTGAGGATTATGAAGGGGCAGTTAAAGCCTACGATCAGGCTCTAGCGATCGAGTCAGATAATGCCTTAATTTGGTATCAAAAAGGTAATAGTTTGTATCAATTAAATAAAATTAATAATGCTTTAGAAAGTTATAGCAAAGCCGGACAATTTAATCCCCAATTTTCCCAAGCTCACTATAGTCAAGGGATTATTCTGCAAAAATTAGGCCGCAATTCAGAAGCTTTGGAGGCATTTACTCAAGCAACTAAAGCCAATTCTAATTATTATCAAGCTTGGTTAAATCAAGGCGCATTACTTCATCAACTGGAAAGATTTCAAGAAGCGATCGCATCCTACGAAAAAGCTCGCCGTATTTCTTCCCGAAAATCTGAAGTTTTTATCGGTATCGGTAACGCTTGCTATCGTTTAGGCGACTATTCCCAAGCCATAACCGCCTATCAACAGGCGATTCAAAGACAAAAAGATAACCCCGAAACCTGGAAAAGTTTAGGCAATAGTTGGTTTAAACTCGGTCAATACGAGCGAGCGATTCAAGCTTATCAAGAATCACTTCGTTATCGTTCCAATGACCAAGAAGTGCAAACACAAAAACAACTGGCAGAAACTCGCTGGCAAGAACTTCAGCAATCTCCCCAAAACCCAACCCCGAAAGTGGATAGCGAGGAACCAGTTCCCTAACTTCCGCTCTTTTTTCAGATAGTGATGCAATTCAGACTTGAATTGGCCAACCTATTATTATAACATATAATCAATTTGCAAGAGTTCTAATTATTCACTACCAGCTAATCAGCGATCGCTATTTTAGTTCAGTATAAAAATTCTCCGCTATCCATAGCGTGGTAGGAAATGGGAGTTAGAAGACAAAACAGGATAGACTTTTCTCTAGTCCGATCGATTTTGGTGGCCATGAAGGATTTATTGGCGATTTTTAGCAAGGAATTAAGCTCTTGGTTTCGGCGCTGTTGGTTAGCGATACTCTTAACCGGCAGGGTTTTTTACTTCCTATTCACGCGCAAACCCGATTGGCGCGTCACCCAAGAACAAATGGTGGCAGCCGGGCCTGCTTCCCTGATTATTGCCATGATCACGGCTGCGGTGATCGGGATGATCTTTACTATCCAAGTGGCCCGGGAGTTCCAAGCTTTGGGTGCTGGCAGTATGGTGGGGGGAATTTTGGCCCTTGCTCTCGGTCGGGAACTCTGTCCGATTATGATGGCGATCGTGGTAGCCGGTCGGGTAGGATCGGCTTTTGCGGCGGAAATCGGCACCATGAAGGTGACAGAGCAGATCGACGCACTCTATATGCTCAAAACCGATCCCGTGGAATATCTGGTGCTGCCTCGTTTAATTGCCTGTTGTCTGATGGTTCCCGCTTTGAGTATTATGGCGCTGCTGATCGGTTTAGGTAGCGGTTTGCTGGTCGGCCAAAGTTTATACGGGATTGCTAATTCAGTTTTTCTCGACTCGGTTCGCGGTTTCCTGCGCGTGGGAGACGTGCTGAGTGGACCGGTTAAAGGGTTGGTTTTTGGGGCTTTAATCGCGATTATCGGCTGTAATTGGGGTTTAACGACCGATGGCGGTGCTAAAGGAGTTGGCCAAGCTACGACCGCAGCCGTAGTCACTATGCTCTTAGCGATTTTTGTATCTAATCTGCTGATGACTTGGATCTTGTTCCAAGGCTCTGGTAATAGTTCGGTTTTATTTGGACAGTAAAGTTAAAAACGCTCATTTTCTAGCCATTGTTCTAAATCCTCTACTGACTGAAAATCTAATAAAGCTTCTCCTAAGTTTTCTAAATTTTCTAGAGAAAGACTTTGGATATTGGCGGATAATTCGGCAGAAATTTCACCTATACGCCGATTTAATTGACGTAGAAGCAAGTTGACGGCTCCTTCTTGTCTTCCTTCCTCTTTGATTTCTTGATAGATGACAGATTCTTTCATAATATCCTTCCTCAACAATTGTTGAATATTGATTATCCCTAGGTTGAGATTAAATTATCTCTAATATCCACCGGGGAAGTATTTAGCAAGACAATCGGAACAAATTGCTGCTTTTCTAAAATTATCTCCATCGTCTTGTACGTTAGCTGATGCTTGACCACAGTAGGAACAAATTTTAAATATCGTTGCTATCGTTCTCTGTTCTTCCACATCATCAAAATCATAAAAACACTCATTGCTGAGAATTTCACTGATATTGACATCGCAACGGAATGATTCTTTAATTATGTCCAAAACTATCGACTGTTGTTCTTCAAAACTTAGGGACTGAAACGCCTTATTTTTCAAATACAATCGACCTAACATTGCATTGACGGCATAACTAGCTTGATGATCTGACATAATGATAATAGAGGGAATTAATAGAATAAAAATAACCGCAGTAAATTAGTTAAAAACGCTCATTTTCTAGCCATTGTTCTAAGTCCTCTACTGACTGAAAATCTAATAAAGCTTCTCCTAAGTTTTCTAAATTTTCTAGAGAAAGACTTTGGATATTGGCAGATAATTCGGCAGAAATGCCACCTATACGCCGATTTAATTGACGTAGAAGCAAATTGATGGCTTCTTCTTGTCTTCCTTCCCCTTTGATTTCCTGATAGATGACAGATTCTTTCATAATGTCCTTCCTCAACAATTGTTGAATGATGTCTTTGTTTAATACTAATCCGGCGAGAATTGCGGTGGAGGCAGCCAGATTGCTTTGTTCTCGACTGTCGCTGATTTGTTCGATTTTTTGGGCGATTTGCCGCAGTAAATTCTCTTGCTCCTCAGCTTGAGCTAGTATAGCAAAGGGCAATAGTCCTGGTGCTTGCAATAAGGGTTGATAGGGTTGTTCCCATAGTCTAATCACCTCAAATTGATGATAAGTTTTTCCCTGTTGATAGTCATTCTGTCTGACTAGGGGTAAGGTACTTCTCCTTAGATAAATCACTACCTGATAGATAGGTTTGCCTTGATAGCGTCGATAGAGTCTTGTGGCATAATCGAGCATTCTATAGGGAATATCCTCTTTAGGGTCGGTTTGAAACTCAATATGTAAGATTAATTCTTCTGACTCCAAAAAGATTAAACTATCGGCTCTTATCGGCTCTAATGACAACTCTGAGGGTTTAATTTCGGTTAAATCCAAAGGTTTACCTAATAACCAAGTGGCTAAATCTCTCGAATATTCCAGGGCGATAAATTTACAAGTAGAATCATACATCAGTCTTGACTATATTTTACTCAAAAATAGAGATAAATAGACTAAAGCCTGGTAAGACATCCTCTCCGCTGAAATTAGCGGGTAGTTCCATAATTTCTACGGGTTGCTGAGGACGATAAATTTCCACCTGTTGTTGTTGAGGATTAACTAGCCAACCTAATCGCAAACCACTGTGAAGATATTCCCGCATTTTAGCTTGAATTTCCGGGAGGGAATCGCTACGGGAGCGCAGTTCAATGACGAAATCTGGACAAATAGGCGGAAATTTCTCCTGTTCTTCTCGAATCAGAGCTTGCCAACGAGTTAAACTCACCCAAGCGGCATCGGGAGCGCGATCTCCGCCTTTCGGCAAACGAAAAATCGTCGCCGAACTAAAGACTTTACCCAATCGGTTTTGACGATTCCAGATACCTAAGTCAATGATAAAATCGGCCTCTCGGTTGCCGCTAATTCCCCCAACAGGTGGCATCACAATTAATTCTCCTTGAACGTTTCTTTCCAATTGCCAATCTGGGTTAACTTGACAGAGACGGTAAAACTGCTCATCGCTGAGATTGACTGTATCTAAGTTTAAAATCACTGCTGCCATAGCTATATTTCACCCTAGAAAACACTCTAGTCTTAATTATAGTCAATTAGATTCCCCGCCACAGTGCGATCGCACCGTCTCGATCTCCAGTGACTAACCAACGACCATCTTGACTGGCAACCATTCTTAAGATGACGTTTCCCTTGAGAGTATTCAAGTGCCGACGGGTATTAACATCCCAAAATTTGACGGTTCCATCCCCGGAGGTGCTGGCCAAAACTTTGCCCCCATCGAGCAGGGCCATATCAGTAACAGCGTCGTTATGGGCGAGAATAGTAGTGGTGCCGATGCCGCTTTTCACTTGCCAACCGCGGATCGAACCGTCTTGACTAGCAGTACCAGCGGTATTACCATCCTTGGAAAAAAGCACCCGATAAACGGGGAATAAATTACCCGCATAGGCACGAATAAAGCGACCGGTACTCACTTTCCACAGTTTAACGAAACCATCGTAATCGGCGCTCACAATTCCTTTACCATCGGGACTAAATGCGATCGACTGAATCGGATGATTATGGCCGCGCAGGGTTTTTAACAGTGTACCCGTCTGAAAATCCCAGAGTTTAACTGTACGATCCCAGCTACCCGTGGCCAAAATTTTGCCATCGGGAGAAATAGCGGCATCGGTAACGAGAAAAGCATGGCCGGGATAGGTCATTTCTAATTTTCCCGTGCGCGTATTCCAGCGTTGCACTTTTCCCCCCGCATCGGCAGTTACGAAAGTCTTACCATCGGGACTAAATTGGATAGCGTTAACAGTATCTCCTAGTTGCCAAGTCCTGAGAGGTTTTTGGGTTTTTAGGTCCCATTCCCTAACCGTGCCGTCAAAACTACCACTCAGCAGCCTGGAGTTATCGGGACTAATAGCCAAAGCATAGATGGGATCCTGATCGGCTTTTAAAATAGTAACCCGTTCGACGGTCTGCCAAGGAACCATTTCTGCTAGGGGAGGTGCTTGCGGAGTGATGATTTTGCCTTTTTCCTGATTGACTGCACAACCACCAGATAGCAACAGTAGCAATGATAAAGATAATGTCGGTTGATAAAGGGTTATTTTCATAGAATTTTGCCGTTGTCAAAATCATCTTAAACTACTTTAAACTTGAACGGGTAGAATTTGAATAGAATAACGACAACGAGGAACAAGATAAATGACAAATTCTTGATTGGTTGTGTTAGCTTCTTCCAGAACATTCTGTAAATTTTCACCGTGAGCAATGACCCCTTTTTCATTATAGGCAATGTATTGATTTATATAAAAATCAATCACGGTGTCACGATTTTTGTTTAACCAACGTAACATTTCTTGGGCTTGTTCTTGAGAGATTGAGTCTGTCATAATCTTTCTAAGGAGAGACGGTTTTTATGAGAAGAAAAGCAGCACTAATCAGTTTATTTTTGTCAATTAAAGCTTCTATTTGCTCCGATTGATAACAAGCTGCTTCGACTTCTAAAGAAGCGGCATCCAAAGCATTAAGATAAGCATCGTTTAAAGTGTCTGTTAATTCTTCATCACTTAAATAATATCCTGCCGCTTTTCGGCGTTTATTTTGGCGTTGAATTTCTCTAACACTATTGCGAATGGAGACATCCCAAGAACGAGTGGTTCGGTTTTCTGCCTGTTGTTTAATCAAATGCAGTAATAAGATAACAGCATAACTACGAATGGTGCTAATAATCCCATTTTTGCTCATATCTTCAAGTTCTTCTACAATCGCCAGTGAACCTTTAATATCACCTTTTAAGAGCAAAGCTTTTAATTCTAAAAGTTCTTCCATAATCCAATTTCTTCCCCAAATACCCCTTAATTATATCTGGCCACAAGTCTCTCGGATATCCCAGGTTTATTGGGTAAAATGTATTCTAAGATACATTCTTGCGGGCGAGTGAGTGGAACGAACCACAGAGACACAAAGGACACAAAGATCGATCGCTACTATATAAGCAAAAATTGTCACACAAAGTCGAGAAGAGCCAAAAAGTTAATCATTTTTTCATTTATTTTATAAGCTTTTCTCTGCTATGATGAAGCCGTTCTTGTAAAAGTAGAGTTTTTAGTCATGACTCAAACATTAGCAAAACTAATCGATTTTCGGGGGGGGGTAAGCATAGCTTATTAAAACTCTCAATTGCTTCCTCTGTCTTGGCGGTGAGTGCTTTGATAGTCACCCCTGTACAAGCAGCAAATCTGATTCAAAATGGCAGTTTTGAGACGGCTACCGTCAACCCTGGTGCTTCTTTTATAGGACTTGGTGCTGGTTCCACAGCAATTACAGGATGGACGGTTAGCCAAGGATCAATCGATTACATAGGTACATTATGGCAAGCTTCTAATGGTTCTAGAAGTCTGGACTTATCTGGAGAGAATGCTGGTGGAATTCAGCAAACCTTTAACACAACTGTCGGTAAGACTTATCGGGTGACTTTTGATCTGGCGGGTAATACCTTCACAAGTCCTACTATTAAAGACATGAGAGTGAGTGCGGGAGGAAGTTCTGCTGATTTTTCTTTTGATACAACAGGAAAAAGCAATTCAAATATGGGATGGCTATCAAAATCTTGGGATTTTACTGCTAACAGTACAACCACTACCCTTGAGTTTATCAGTTTAACTAATAGCTTTGCTGGTCCTGCGTTGGATAATGTCTCAGTGATAGCTCTTTCCCCTCCTTCTATTCCCGAACCTTCATCAGTGCTAGGATTATTGAGTTTAGGAGTATTAGGAATTGGTTCTGCTTTAAAACGTCAATCTTAATCTCTTTTTATCTTTTTAACCCATCTAAACTAGGTGGGTTAAATTGAATATTCAGATAGGCTTAAAATCAGTGAATAATTTGAATTTTGCGGCACATTTTTAATAATATGCTAGGATAGTATTGATGTTTTAGGAGGTAACAACCTATGCAGTTAGAAGATTATTTTGAATTTGTAGCAGTAGATAATATTCAATTAAAAGGACATCGTATTGGCATTGAGGACGTACTGAAATACTATCGACAAGGTTATAGTCCTCAAGAAATTCTCCAAGAATTACCAACTCTAAATTTAGAAAAAATTTATGCCACTTTGACCTATTATTATCACAATCAAGCACAAATCGATCTCTATCTTGTCAAGCTAGAAAGACAACGGGAACAACATTATCAACAGTGGCTAGAAACATCATCTCCTTTAATTGATCGTTTAAGAAAAGCAAAAATTAAAAAGGAGCAGGAGTATTTACAAAAAGCATGAAAATTCGGTTTTTGCTGGATGAAAATTTATCTCCTAAGCTAAAAATAGCGGTTCAACGTATCAATTCTACTATAGATATTTTGCGAGTTGGTGATGCGGATGCACCTCTTTTAGGGACACTTGATCCTAATTTATTGCAATATTTAGAATTATCCCAGAGACTGTTAATCACTGACAATAGAAGTACCATACCCAATCATTTAAAAGATCATTGGAACACGGGAGGTCACACTTGGGGAATTATTTGGTTACGCCCTAGCGGTACAATTAGTCAATGGGCTGAATCAATGATTTTAATCTGGGAATTAACAGAAGCTGAAGAATGGATTGATCGCTTAGATTGGATTCCTTTATGAGGAACTAAGGTGATTTTTCAAACACATTTAATCATTTATTTCGGGGCTTTTTCTGGGTTTCTTAGGGTCTTTTTCTGGGGTATTAGCGGCGGGATTTGGGGCTATTGTCGCAATTTGGGCGGCCATTCTTGTCATTGCTTGACCTTGGGCGAATTCCTGCTGTAGTTGTTCGCTAGAAGAAACCAAACGACTTAAACCCTGAATTAAGCGGATAATTTCCTGTCGCAGTTGCGGATTACCAGTAATTTCATCCACATCCGAGGTGATTTTCTGAAGATTGGCAAAAGCGGCACGAGAGGAGTCGAGGAGTTGCTGTAGTGTGACAACAGTGGCAGGATCGGAGAGATAAGCAGTAAAGTTACCCAAATTTTCGCTTAATTTAACAGCATTTGCCGAAATAGTGTTTAAATTGTCGATAATTTGGCTTTTCTGCACTTGTGTCAGAATCGGATCCAAAGCAGCGAGAGTAGTTTGTAGGCGATCGCTGGTAGTTTTGATACTATCGAGAGTGGCAATTAAACGATTTTGATTAGCTGCCAAAAAAACCCGCAGTTCTTCGGTAGTTTCTCCCACCAAAAGCAGCGTTTTTCGGGCCTCTACTAGGGTAGCGTCTAAATTTCTCAGGCCGCCACTTCCCTGTAAACTTCTCAGTAAAGTAGTCGCTTCCTGACTCAATCCCCCGACACCGGAAAGATCACTAGAAAGGCGATCGAGGGAACCGGATACTTGCGGTAAAGATTCTAGGGATCTCATACCCGAATTAAGTTTACCTAGAGTACCGCTGCGACGTACCTCGCTTAAAGCGGTGGTTGCCTCACCACTAAAGCGATCGAGTCCCCCCAAGGCATTGGCAGCGCGTTGGGTAAAGGAACGAAATCCGGCCACCATATCGGGATCGCTAACTAGATTAGAAATTCTCAGTAAAGATCTGATCAAGGTATTGACATTGAGCGCCGATTGCCCTTGTAAACGGGAACCGTTACAGATAATCACTTCCCCATTGCAGTTAGGACTCAAAGGGGGTTCTTTGACACCACCGACGGGTAAAGCTTGCAGGGGAGTAATATCGATCGTGGTTTCACCGACTAAACCGGATTGAATGGCTTCGATGAGGGAATTACTGGGAATTAGGCGATCTGCTGGCGAAATCTCCACTTCTACGGCGACTCCCTCCGGTTCTGGGGTAATTGCCGTCACTTGCCCGATTCTCACTCCCCGATAACCGACGCGGGTTCCCACCATCATGCCACCCACATTAGGAAAAAGGAAGCTGGCTCGATAACTGCGTCCCCCGAAGCTAAAATTACTTAACCAAGCGACAAACCAGATTAATATTCCCCCCGATGCCAGTAACATTAAACCGATACCACTTTGCCGCAGAGTTGGGGAAATCCCTCGTTGTGAACCGCCAGCTTCCATAAATAATTACTCCTCATCTCTACACAGTATCAGGATACACAAAAACAGGTTTTCTCGAAAATGATCGGTGAGTTGAACGGTTATAAACAAGTGTATCAGCTGCAGCTGGAGTTAGATAATCTGGAACAAGAAGCGATCAAAATGGCCAAAGTAGCCATTAATCTAGAACAATACCTAAAACCAATTATTGGACAGTTTCAAGGCTTGATCGATCGCGTAGTGACCATTGACGGGGAACTTTCCCGCAGTGTCAGCGAAAAAGATGCCTCTAGTTTAGCAGTTGGATAGATTTTCTTATATACTTTTTCCACAAGTATGACAACTGGGGAAAGCTGGAACGGTGGCACACCATAAATCATCCTCTTGCCAAACAATAACTTTAATATTCATCTTTAACTTTTTTGTTCTTATACGTCGAAGTAATGATCGATATCAATCGGGAACCACTCCCCATCTAATACCTGTTCGAGGGAGAAAGGAGGCTCGACAGGAATCGCATCGCCAGTGACGGTTTTCGCTTGTATTAGGGTTTTTCGAGCATTCGAGTAGGCTTTTTGAAAATAATCCCGCGCATGGTTACTGAGAGTAGTGGTTTCTAGCCACTCTCCTAGTTGAGTTCGGAAACTGGCGATTTCTCCTACCCAGTGACAGACGTTGCGTTCTCGCTCCCGTTCCGATCTGTGATAAGCTAACTTAAACAGGTGTTCGATAAGCTGGGTTAATAAACTCTCTACAGCCCGTCTGTCACTTTTCCCCATGCACTCCACTTCCTCGATCAGATTTTCCCAGTCCACCTCATCAAACTTTTTTAGCTTTAAAAGTTCGGCGGTTTTTGAAGCCCAGAGAACAAAATCCTGATCGTATAAGGCTTTCATTGATAAAGCTGTTTCTACTGCCATAGTTTCGTTCCCACTGATCATAAGTACCTAAGCAAAATTAATTACACATTTCGATAAAGCTTTTGCCTCTTGCCTATTGCCTCTTGCCTGTCTTCACTAGGAAATTTATTTTGCATGACTACTTAAAACTATGTCTTTAGCTTAACTTTACTAGCGCAAACCTTTTTAACTTTTTTGTCTTTCACTAAGCAGTATAACTCGATCTCATCAGACGTTATACAATAAATCTTGTCCCTCGATCGCATTTTCCCATGACTACCCCCTTCACTGCCGCAGAAATTGCCTCAGAAGGCATCAAACCCGAAGAATACGAAGAAATAGTCAAAAGACTGGGAAGACACCCCAACAAAGCCGAATTAGGAATGTTTGGCGTGATGTGGTCGGAACACTGCTGTTATAAAAACTCCCGGCCGCTGCTCAAACAATTCCCCACCACCGGCGAAAAAATTCTCGTCGGACCGGGGGAAAATGCCGGAGTAGTGGATTTAGGCGATGGATTGCGATTAGCCTTTAAAATCGAGTCCCATAATCATCCTTCTGCGGTGGAACCGTTCCAAGGTGCCGCTACCGGAGTCGGAGGCATCCTGCGGGATATTTTTACCATGGGGGCCCGTCCTATTGCTATCCTCAACTCCCTCCGTTTTGGTAACTTGCAAGATGCCCGCAATCGTCGCATTTTTGCCGGAGTTGTGGAAGGAATAAGTCATTATGGCAATAGTGTCGGCGTTCCCACGGTGGGCGGTGAGATATACTTTGATAATGCCTACAATGGCAATCCCCTCGTTAATGCCATGGCTTTAGGGCTAATGGAAACCGAGGAAATCGTTAAATCCGGGGCAAAAGGTCTGGGAAACCCAGTTTTATACGTTGGTTCTACCACCGGCCGCGACGGTATGGGAGGGGCGAGTTTTGCCAGCGCCGAATTAACCGATAAATCTATGGATGACCGGCCCGCGGTGCAAGTGGGCGACCCTTTTCTGGAAAAATCCCTGATAGAAGCTTGTTTAGAGGCATTTAAGACCGGTGCGGTGGTGGCAGCCCAGGATATGGGGGCAGCCGGGATCACCTGTTCTACCTCCGAGATGGCGGCCAAGGGAGGGGTGGGAATTGAATTAGACCTCGATAAAATCCCCGTCCGGGAAACTGGGATGGTCCCCTACGAATATCTGCTATCGGAATCCCAAGAAAGAATGTTATTTGTGGCAGCATCGGGACGAGAAGGCGAATTAATCGAGATTTTCCATCGTTGGGGACTTCAGGCTGTGGTCGCTGGCCAGGTAATTGCAGAACCGATCGTCCGTATATTATTTAAAGGGGAAATTGCCGCCGAAATTCCTGCCACGGCCCTAGCGGATAATACTCCGATTTATCATCAGGAATTACTAACAGAACCGCCAGAATACGCCCAAAAAGCTCAATTATGGGAAGATGTTACTATTCCTATTCCCGAATCCTATAACGAGATTTTATTAAAACTGCTCGATAGTCCCTCGATTGCCTCAAAACGCTGGGTTTATCGTCAATATGATCATCAAGTCCAGAATAACACCGTTATTCTCCCCGGGGGAGCCGATGCGGCCGTGATTCGCGTGCGTCCTCTGGGTGCTAATCCCGGAAATTCTCGGCGAGGTGTAGCGGCGACTACAGATTGTAATCCGCGATACGTTTATCTTGATCCCTATAACGGAGCTAAGTTGGCCGTGGCGGAAGCGGCCAGAAACCTTAGTTGTGTTGGTGCCGACCCCATTGCTGTCACGGATAATCTCAATTTCGGAAGTCCAGAGAATTCAATCGGTTATTGGCAATTAGCCACTGCTTGTCAGGGTATTGCCGAAGCTTGTCGGGAAATGAATACACCGGTGACTGGGGGTAATGTCTCTTTGTACAACGAAACCGTTGACGCAGCTGGCAGCCCCCAGTCTATTTATCCGACTCCCGTGATTGGTATGGTGGGATTAGTGCCGGATATCGGGCAAATTTGCGGGCAAGGTTGGCAAAAAGCGGGGGATTTAATCTATCTTTTGGGTTTCTCCTTGCCAACTATCGGCGCTTCCGAATATTTAGCCGTTATTCACGGTTTGGTGACGGGAAAACCGCCGGTAATTGATTTTGAGTTAGAAAGAAAGGTACAAGCGGCCTGTCGTTGGGGAATTCGCGCCGGTTGGGTGAAATCTGCCCACGATTGCGCCGAGGGAGGTTTAGCCACTGCTCTGGCAGAATGCTGTATTAGTGGGCAGTTAGGGGCGGAAATTGACCTTTCTTGGCAGCATCAGGGCCGTTTTGATGCGGTATTATTCGGGGAATTAGCTAGTTGCATTATCGTCTCCGTTTCCCCCGAAAATCAGCAAGATTGGGAAGAATATCTAAAGACACAATTGGGAGACTATTGGCAAATAACCGGCAAAGTTAGCGAAAAAAGCGATATTCTTTTAATTCTTGACCAGAATAAACAACCGGCGATCAATGTTAGTCTAGAAACTATACAGCAAGTTTGGTCAAAAGCGATCGAAAGAAGGCTGTAATCTTGAGGCCGTCAGCTAGATAAGATGGCCGATTATATCGGTAAATAAAGGCTGATAGCTGATAAATAAATCGTTAAAAGAAGATTAAGATCGGTTAAGATTTTGTTACCAAAGTATTCTGCAGCCCCAACCCTCCCATGTCTAGCCATCCCGACTCATCTTTATCTTTTGCCAGTGTCGATAAGCCTGAAGAAGCCTGTGGAGTTTTTGGACTCTATGCCCCCGAGGAAGAAGTAGCAAAACTGACCTATTTCGGACTCTATGCCCTGCAACACCGAGGACAGGAATCGGCAGGTATTGCCACCTACGACGGGAAAACGGTGCATTGTTACAAGGAAATGGGCTTAGTTTCCCAAGTTTTTAACGAAACTGTCCTTAAAACCTTGCCGGGTACTCACGCCGTTGGTCATACTCGTTACTCTACCACCGGTTCTAGCCGTCGGGCCAATGCCCAACCTGCCGTGATCGAAAGCCGTTTGGGTAAACTTTCCTTAGCACATAATGGCAATTTAGTCAATACTTTTGAGTTAAGAAATGTATTAGAAAAGCGCGGTTGTGATTTCGGCAGCACCACCGACTCGGAAATGATCGCCGTCGCTATCGGCCAGGAAGTGGATAGTGGCAAGGATTGGATACAAGCGGCGATCGATGCCTTTAGTTATTGTAGCGGGGCTTACAGCCTTGTTATCGGCACACCGACGGGAATTATCGGGGCGCGGGATCCCAATGGTGTCAGACCCTTAGTAATTGGGGTTTTGCAAGAAGAAGGCAATCCCCCCCGTTATGTTTTAGCTTCGGAAACCTGCGGATTAGATATTATTGGGGCCGATTATCTGCGGGATGTGCAGCCGGGGGAATTAGTTTGGATTAGTGAAGATGGCTTATCTTCGGTGGATTGGGCCATGAAACCGGAGAAAAAATTATGCGTTTTCGAGATGATTTATTTTGCTCGTCCCGATAGCATTGTTCACGAGGAATCTTTATATACTTATCGGGTACGTTTGGGGGAACAATTAGCCAAAGAGTCGCCGGTAGAAGCAGATATGGTGATGGGAGTTCCCGATTCGGGTATTCCGGCTGCGATCGGATTTTCGCGCATTTCTGATATTCCCTACGCGGAAGGATTGATTAAAAATCGTTATGTGGGACGGACTTTTATTCAACCAACCCAACACATGAGAGAGTCGGGGATTAAGATGAAATTAAATCCTTTAAAGGATGTTTTACAGGGAAAAAGAGTTATTATTGTTGATGATTCGATCGTGCGGGGAACCACTAGCCGGAAATTAGTTAAAGCTTTACGCGATGCCGGAGCAAGAGAAGTTCACATGAGAATATCTTCACCTCCGGTGACTCATCCCTGTTTTTATGGCATTGATACGGACAATCAAGAGCAGTTAATTGCGGCAACTAAATCGGTGGCCCAAATTCAGGCACAAATCGGGGTGGATAGTTTAGCTTATCTCAGTCACGATGGGATGTTAACAGCAACGAAGGAAGATCCGAAAACCTTCTGTACTGCTTGTTTTAATGGCGATTATCCGATTCCTGTACCTGATAATGTTAAGCGATCGAAGTTGATCTTAGAAACAGTTAAATAGCCTCACGGCTAAATCCTCTGAAAACAATCGGCAATTTCCTGGGGAGTTAAAAGAGAATTAGGATAACCAGAAAGTTGTCCTAATTTTTGTGCTAATAAAACTGCTTGGGGTGGAGTTAGATAGGTTTTGGCTAAGAGATCGGTTTGATGATAAGCTTGCCGGATTGGGGCATCTAAAAGGATAGTTCCTTGACCCATAATAATTACTCTTTCGGCGTATTCTGGCATTAAATAGAGGTGATGGGTGATCACAATCACCGTTTTGCCCATCTGGTGTAATTGACGACTCACCTCTAAAATTGCCTTAGCCCCTTGGTAATCTTGGCCGGTGGTGGGTTCATCAAAGACCACTATACGCGGTTCCATGGCTAAAATTGCCGCAATCACTACCCGCGCTCGATCGCCTTTTGGTAAGGAGAGAGGATGATAGGAGCGATATTCTAGCAATCCCATGGCTTCTAGACTTGCTTCCGTGCGTTGGGTGACGATTTCTGGAGGATAACCGAGATTAGTCAGGGCAAATGATACTTCTTTCTCGACAGTGGTGTTAAAAATCTGATTATCGGGATTTTGGGCTACATAACCGATCGAACGAGCTAAATCACTGACAGAAAAGCTACCGGTCGAACGTCCGTCAATCATAACTTGACCAGTGGTTGCCGAGAGAAGATTGAGAAAATGCTTGACTAAAGTGCTTTTTCCTGCGCCATTTTGACCGATAATCAGCAGATATTCCCCTTCAGCAATATCGAGGGACACATCCCGCAAAGCGGTAGTACCATCGGGGTAGGTATGGCAGAGATTTTTTACCCTCAGTAGGGGGTTTAAGGGGTCAGAAACCGATGATAAGGGAGGGGTTGGGGTAACAAGATGATAAAAGGATTTAAGCTCGTTTAAACGGGCAAAACTGCGGTCTAGGGTGACAGGAATAGAATTTATCGCCCCGATTTTTTGATCGATCAAAGCAAAAGTAGTGGCCACTTGCGGGGGACGCAGAGCATTTTCCTGTAAAAGTTGTACTTGGGAGTAGATCTCTGCTGGGGTTCCCATGGCTTCGATCGCACCCTCCCTTAATAGTACCAGGCGATCGGCATATTCGGCCATTTCCTCGGCTGCGTGGGAGACCATCACAATGGTGACACCGAGATGGCGATTTAATTCCTTAATGGTGGCGAAAACTTCCTGGGAGCCTACCGGATCCAGCTGGGAGGTGGGTTCATCGAGAATTAACAAAGCGGGCTGAACTGCAAGGGCAGCGGCGATCGCTAATCGTTGTTTTTGTCCTCCTGATAGTTCCCCCGGCGATTTTTTTTCCATTCCCTCTAACCGGACTGCCGCTAAAACTTTGGGAATACGCGCTTTAATTTCCTCTCGCGGTAGCCGTAAATTTTCTAAGGTAAAAGCGATTTCATTTTCTATCGAAGTGGCTAAAAGTTGCGTTTCGGGATCTTCAAATACTGCCCCCACATAGCGGGCCAAGCTGCTAACGGGATGGGTTAAAGTATCTAAACCGGCTACTGTTGCATAACCAAAAAAACGCCCTCCGTAAAATTGGGGAACAATACCGTTAAGAGTTAAACAGAGAGTAGTTTTTCCTGCACCTGTGGGCCCGATAATACCTAAAAATTCGCCTCGATGAATTGCTAAAGAGATATTTTTAAGCACTAGATTGGAGGATTCGGGATAAATATAGGAAACTTTCTCTAATTGGGCGATGATTTCCATTATCGGTGGGGAATAGAAGACGGGAGTGGAGTAGATAGGGAGATATTTTTCAGGGAAATTTGAATGAGGGACGCTTCTATTTTCCGCTATTTCGATCGATGAACTTGATTATCACACAGGCGGCCTACTACTCTGTGATTTATCCCGCAATTTTACCAGTTACTCCTCGCCCGTTCGCATAAAAACTTAATATTTCTACTCTTGACAAATTTGCTGTAAGGTGCTAAAAAAATCGGGGTAGGAAATGCCGGCCGCTTCAGCGCGATGGATAGTGGTGGGTTGACGGGAATTGAGGGCAGCGATCGCTAGACTCATGGCAATGCGATGATCGGTAAAACTGTCCACTTCCGTGCCGAATAGGCCTGTACCGCCGGTAATCTCTAAACCATCGGGTAATTCCCTTACTTTTGCCCCTAGGCGATCGAGTTGGGTGGCCATCACCGTCAGGCGATCGCTTTCCTTCACCCGTAATTCCTCGGCATCCTTGATAATTGTCGTTCCTTGTGCAAAAACCGCCGCTACTGCCAAAATCGGAATTTCATCGATCAGACGGGGTATAATCTCACCAGCGATCGTGGTTGCCTGTAGTTGACTGGATTTCACCCGCAGATCCGCCACCGGTTCCCCCGTCACCACCCGTTGATTTTCGAGGGTGATATCTGCTCCCATTGCCTGTAAAACCTGTAAAACTCCGGTTCTAGTCGGGTTTATTCCCACATTTTCGATTAATAACTCGGAATTAGGCACTATTGCCCCCGCTACCAACCAAAAAGCTGCCGAACTGATATCTCCCGGTACGATCACCGTTTGTCCGGTTAAAGTGGGATAACCCGTCACTGTGACGCTATTAGTCTCCCCATCCACCTCAATATTTGCCCCAAAAGCGCGCAGCATCCGTTCACTGTGATCGCGAGATAAAGCGGGTTCCGTGATTGTGGTTTTCCCCTCCGTTAACAGTCCAGCGAGGAGAAGACAGGATTTCACCTGTGCAGAAGCAACGGGAGAATAGTAGTGGATCGGTTGCAGATATTCCCCAGAAACGGCTAAAGGAGCCAAAGAATTAGCTTTTCTGCCCCAAATTTGTGCCCCCATTTCTTTGAGGGGTTTCACCACCCTGGACATAGGACGCGATCGCAGGGAAGCATCACCGGTAACGACAAAAAAACGGTCCTGATGACCAGCCAATAATCCTAACATCAAGCGGATCGTCGTGCCGGAATTGCCCGCGTCAAGGATTTCTAAGGGTTCCTCAAGATTGCCTAAACCCCTACCTTTGACGATCACTTTCTCGCTGTTGAGTTGGGAAATTTCCACACCCATGGCACGAAAACAACTAGCGGTACTGCGGGGATCTTCGCCCAATAATAACCCATGAATAACGGTTTCTCCTTCGGCGATCGCTCCTAACATCAGGGAACGATGGGATATGGATTTATCGCCAGGGATAGTGATTTTTCCGCGTAATCCCGTGATTTTGGCTGGATCGATGACTAAATCTTGATGGGATTGAAGGGGGTTAAGGGTGACAATAGACATGATCGTTAGGCAGATGAAGACAAGCTCGATCTATTTTCCCCCTTTACCTCGCCCTTTCCTTGTCAAGTTATGTAAAGAATATTAAGCTAGGGTGACAGTTGATTGTTCTGGTGTGACAGGAACAAGTGAATGGAACGAACCACAGAGACACAAAGGACACAGAGATCGATCGCTCCCGTATTAGGTTAAACTTATCACACAAATAATAAGAGAGCCGCCGATTTTCCCCTAACCCTAGGATTTTTTACTAAAATGACTGCTATGATCATTTCAGATAAGTCTGATACAATCTATAGCGTTTCTGATTCACAAGAGGTACATTCCCGATCCTGAACAGCTTAATCAGCTAACTGATAACTGATAACTGATAACTGCTAACTGATAACTGATAACTGATAACTGATAACTGATAACTGATTATGTCTCGTCGTCAACTGTTGAGTTTTTTAAGCGTAGTAATTCTGGCATTTTTTGCCCTTATTCCCGATGCTAACGCTTTAGGTGGACCCCAACCCCCTTTAAATCAACCGGCACCCGATTTTAGCCTACCGACTAACACGGGAGAAGGGAATATTTCCCTATCGGATTATCGGGGTAAGTGGGTAGTTTTGTATTTTTATCCCAAGGATTTTACCCCCGGCTGTACCCTAGAAGCGCGGCGTTTTCAGCAGGATTTGCCGAAATATATGGCTAAAAATACGCAAGTTTTAGGGGTAAGTGCCGATGATGTCGATTCTCATGCGGAATTTTGTGACTCGGAGGGGTTAAAATTTCCCTTGCTGGCAGATACTACCGGAGATGTTAGTAAAGCTTATGGTTCTTGGATGGGTTATGTTTCCCTACGTCATACCTATCTTATCGATCCGCAGGGGATTTTAAAAGAGATTTATTTAGGGGTAAATCCTGCCATTCACAGTGCCGAAGTTTTAGCACGTTTAGAGGAATTACAGGCGACTTCTTGATTTTGACAAGCAGGAATGATTTGGCATAATTTTTCATAAGCGCCATGTTAAATGTCTAAAAATAGCGAAACCGAGAAAACGGAAAGAGTAGTTATTGCGGTGAAGTGTAGCCAGACGCAGATATTTACCCGCAAGTAATCTCCCAATGCCTTTAATTCTTGCTTGTAAACGTTCCCACCAAAAAGCCAGCCAAGGACTCTTTTTTCCTTGGGTATAAATTGGCAAAAAAGCTAAAGAACCATACAGAACATCGGCTCTATGAGCTTTGCTTAAATTATTGCGGTAATGTTCCAGATTGGGCAAACCACCATGTTCTCCGTAACAGCGAAAGGGCAGATAATTTTTAAGTTTTTGTTCTCTTAATAGAGCATCAATAGTTGAATCCCAAGAAGAATAGGATTTCGGTCCTGGATTTTGCCTAATTTTTCCTTCTAATGTTATCAGAACTTTTGCCGCTTCTGGGGTAACAATATAAGCAACAGTAGAGGCAGAAAATCCAGTGGCAAAACCTTCGGGTGATACATAATAAAATTGGGGAGCGCAGGTATATAGCCAAGCAATACCCACATTTTTTTTCCTAGGATTAAATGGTAAAGGAAGTTGACTGATGCCCACCACAGGAACAAAATCAGCTTCGATAATTAAAGTCGGTTTATTTTCCTGAATAATACGTTGCCATGCTTGGCAATGATTAAGAAGACAAAGGTAGCTATTGGAATAACCCTTATATTCTTCTAGGTGTTTTTGTCTGAGAACTTCGCAATTAAATCTCTCCTCCCGAAAGCAGGATTCTAGTGCCTCTGTTGGCTCTTTATAGGCGATGATAAAAACTTGCTTAACGTAATCAATCAACGAATTAGATTGGGATATTGCTTGGGTTACAGTAACCATCACTTTACTAAATACATTTGTTCTATTTATACTGCGTAAACCGAAATATTCCCACCTTAAGTCAATTAGTCAAGTCGGTGGACTACTACTACCTAAAAAAGCTAGAGTGGGGTTATTTTGAGCAAGCTGTTGCTGTAGTCAAAGTTTACATCATTTTGAACTATATATGATAGTCGAAAGCTGATCGGATCTCTTGGGTTTGGTGGGTAAAATGTATTCTAAGATACAGTCCTGCTGGCGAGGGAGTGGAAGGAACCATAGAGGCACGGAGGACACAAAGATTGATCGCTTCTATAGTAAGTTAAAATGATCACACAAAGAACAAGAGAGCCGCTGATCTAGTCTCTAGATAACTCCAGGTGAAAACTTCCACAAGACAAGGGTTAGGATTATTATTCAGCGGTCGTTCCAGAAAACAGTAGCTATCTATCAATTCGGCTCGATAAATTGTGCAAGCTTTTGATTATACCAAAAATATTCACAAATATTCGCTTATGCCCTTCTATATTGATAAAAATGGCTGTTGGCATTCAGAAGCCACCCCTAGACGAATTTTAACATCTGGACAATCCCTAGCTATTAAGAGCAAGATAAAAGTCAATCTTTGACAATTTCCTCTAATTTACTTGGTTTAACCCTAATTTTGATGATTAAGATCAAAAAAATCCCGACCACGATTTTTTCATCGGTGCGGGATATAGACTAACAACCTTAACCGAGATAATCAGGACTAATTGCAATTATCGTCCTTATCACCCTTACAGTCACGGTTTTGTAAAATTAGCGGCCAAGAGGAAGGGTCAAAATGGTTATCTTGACTATTAACCGCTAAAGTGTGAGGAATTGAACCTAACAGCAAGGAGGCCACAACAAACAAGGTTAACGAGATTTTCATGGTTTTACTCCCTTAGACACCATCAGGTAATTGACCTATTTTTACCATAGGGTTTTCCCGCTCGGATGTCAGTCCCATTGCCAAGAGGGAAAAAGGGGTTAACATGGAAAAAAAGGGAATTTGAGTAGAATAAAGTAGAACGGGATGAAACCACAGGGATGGGACGAGTTTCTCAAACATATAGCTAGAGAATACGGTGTTCAAGGCAAATTAAAGGAAATTTTTTTGGTTCGTTTTGCCTATGAAAATTGGCGCAAACCGGATGAGGAAATTTGGGAAATGGCCGAGGCTGCCAGCCATGAAACCTATAAAAAACAAATGACTAAAATATATAGCTATTTCTCGGCAGATAAAGATAATGGCTGTCCCGAACTCGAATTAGGTAGTAAAGGGCCGGGTAAGTTCCAAATCCTCCGAGAATGGTTCAAAGATATCAAATATCCTGAATGGAGAAATCAACCCGTCCCGATACTAGCAGAAAAATCAGTTATAGATACTTATATTAGCCGCCCTCCCGTCGAAAGCGACTGTTATCAAGAAATTAATCGTCCGGGGTCACTCATTCGCATTAAATCCCCTGAAAAGACTGGTAAAACTTCTCTGCTTAAACACCTGCTCGCTCAGGCAGATAGTTGGGGACATAGCACAGTTTATATTAATTGTCAAGTGGCAGAAAAGGCGATGTTTGCCAGTTTAGACCGATTTTGTCGCTGGTTTTCGGCCAATGTTAGCCGAGAATTGGGTTTAAAGCCTCAATTAGATGAATATTGGGATGAGGAACTATTTGGCAGTTTAATCAGTTGTCAAACCTATTTTCAGTCCTATCTTTTGGAACAGATTAACGGGCCGCTCTTTTTGGCCCTAGATAATTTAGACAGAATTTTCGAGTATCCCGACATCGCTAGGGATTTTCTGCCGCTTTTGCGCTGTTGGCACGAAGAAGCTAATAATTTGGAAATCTGGCAGAATTTGCGGTTAGCGATTGCTAATTCCACGGAAATCTATATTCAATTGGACGCTAATCAATCTCCCTTTAATGTCGGTCGCGCGATTAAATTACCCGGTTTTAGCCTCGAACAACTGGAAAACTTGGCTAGTAGCTACGGATTGCCTAAAAATGAGGATAATCAGCGTTTTATCGGGGATTTAATCGCTCTAGTTGCTGGTCATCCCTATCTTAGCCGTTTGGCCCTGGAAGCGCAGGTGCGCGGGGAGAAAAATATTCTCCCTAATGCTGCTACCCAAGGGGGAATTTACGCGGCACACCTGCGTCATCACTGGGATAATCTGCAAAAACAGCCGGAATTATTGACAGCGATGGGGGAAGTGGTTAATTCTTCCGATAAGGGAGTGCGATTAGAACCGATTACTGCCTATAAACTGGAAAGTATGGGTTTAATTCAGTTAAAAGGCGATCTAGCCCAGCCTAGCTGTCAATTATATCAGCTTTACTTCCGAGAGGAACAGACCGGCAGCGATCTCTAGTGGATAATTAGACACCGATAAGCATCCGGTGCGCTCAAAGATTGCTCAACTTGCTAAAGATTGTAGTTCGGAAGTGCCATAAACTCTCACGATTTTATCTTGGCAGGCCGTGGCGATATAATTACCATCGGGACTAAAACAAACGGAATAGATTTTCTGGGGATGGGGAATAGAAATAATCGCTTTTCCTGCTTTTAAATCCCATAATTTTAAGCTTTTATCATCACCACCACTGGCTAATAGTTGATTATTAGGACTAACACTAACTGAATTGATATGATCACTATGTTCGCTGAGAGTTTTTACCTCTGTACCTCTTTTAATATCCCAGATTTTAATAGTTTTGTCTTTGCTGCCACTGGCTAAAAATTTGTTATTACTGCCGAAATCTACCGATAAAATACCTCCAAACCAATCAGAATGACCTTTTAAGGTAATACTGCTCTTTTCTCCCAGATTCCAAATAATTACCGTTTTGTCATTTTCGCCGCCACCACTGGCTAAAAGTTGACCATTTTGACTAAATTTAACTGTTAGGACTTTATCGCTATGACCTTGTAAAGTGGCTAGAATTTCTCCAGTTTTTACTGACCATATTTTCACCGTTTTATCTTCACTACCACTAGCAATAATTTCCCCATCGGGATGAACAGCTACTGCTGTAACTTTGTCTTGGTGTCCTGTTAAGGTAGAGATTAATTTTTTAGTTTCTAGTGACCAAATTCTTAGGGTTTGATCATCTCCTCCACTGACCAAAAATCCTTGACAGGGACTAAAAGCAACAGAGTTAACTCCCTTATCCCACCAACCAGCTTTTTCATGTCCTTGTAAACTAAATTTTTGATTTTTTTGCCAATCCCAAACAATAACAGTTAACTCGTTATCTCCACTAGCTAAAAATTTACCATCTTGGGAAAAAGTTAGACATTTAACCTCACCTTCATGGCCTTCTAGGGATTTAAAAGATACTAAACGATTAAACATAGTGAAAACATTAGTTAATCAAGATTTTTCGGCATTACCAGATATTAGTTTTTCTCTGGGGGACTACTTCATCCCTGAGATAACTTTTGAGAAATCTCCGATCACCACAAGTACGAGGAAGCCATTCTTCCATGATTATAACTAATTACAGTGTTTTTAGTCAAGGAGAGTCATAGCTGATAAGTACCCGTTGACAATCCTAGTCGTAGGGTGGGACAATAATCGAAAAAATTGCCCGATAAATTAAGTATTGACCGTAACCTAGCCCAAAAAGGCTGCTATTTAGGGGCGCTATAGGGTAAGATTAACTATTAGGGTGGAGTTTATTGCCGATTTTAATCTTGTCCTAAGCGAGCAAAATTGACAATTGAATCTGTAATTTTAAAAATATCTATCCCGTCAATCTCATCTAACCACAAATGCTTAAAATTTTAGTTGATGGTACACCGATAAGACAAAATCCTAGTGGAATTGGATTATATGCTTATCACCTGATTGCCGAATTAGCTAAATTACAAAACCAAGAAAACTTTTCCCTGTCCCTCTGTTTTCAACCATCGGTAAAAAACTGGCTGCGGGGTAATCTTTCTATCCCCGAAAAACTGCAATCCTATCCAGAGGTTAAATGTTTACCAATTCCCGTCAGTCTTAGCAATATCTTAACCAGATTTCCTAATCCTCTAATTCCCTATCTAGAAAACTTTCTTGATTCTCCCGATATTCTCCACGGATTGGATCATGTGGTGTATCCTTGTCGTCAGAGTCGCAAAGTTATGACTATTCATGATGTTACTTTTATTAAATATCCTGAGTTTGTCACGGGGATTGTCAAAACCTACACCCAACGGATTAAACAATCTCTACAATGGACAGATTTAGTTATTGCTAACTCCGCAAGTACCAAACGAGATATTATTGAATATTTAGATGTGAACCCAGAGAAAATTTTTGTTACTCCCCTCGCAAGTCGTTATTCTTCTCTCCCCAATTATCCCTCATCTCTAACCATCACTAAACCCTATTTACTCTTTGTTAGTACCCTAGAACCACGAAAAAATATTATTAATCTTATCGATGCTTTTAACTATCTTAAGGACAGGTATAAATTAGACCATAATCTGATTCTGATTGGCAAAAAAGGATGGAAGTATCAACCAATTTTCGATAAAATATCTCAGTCTCCCTTTCGAGATAGTATTCAACATCTTGATTATCTTGCTGATGACTTAGTTGCGGATTATTATCAAAAAGCTGATGTTTTTATCTATCCTTCCTTTTATGAAGGTTTTGGATTACCAGTTTTAGAAGCGATGACTTTAGGTTGTCCCGTGGTAACTGCTAATACTGCATCCTTACCCGAAGTCACCGGAGACTCGGCAATATTAATTAATCCCGATAATCCCCTAGAAATTGCCGCAGCAATCTATCAAGTTATTAGTGATACCTCTCTCCGTCAAGAATTAATCACTAAAGGAAAAAAACAAGCGGCAAAATTCTCTTGGCAAAAAACCGCACAAGCTACTATAAAAGCTTATCTTTCTCTTTTATAATAAGTAAGTAGTTATAATTAAATTGAAGATGGATCCCCCCTTAATCCCCCCTTGATAAGGGGGGTGCTGATCACCCCTTAATCCCCCCTTGATAAGGGGGGTGCTGATCACCCCTTAATCCCCCCTTGATAAGGGGGGTGCTGATCAC
>NZ_JAQMSY010000089.1:0-3516 GCF_028329095.1 Microcystis sp. CS-574 | reverse complement strand
TCTGAAATGGGGCGAAAGTCTGTGGACTCTGTGTAAGACAGTACATGGTTTTTTAACTGTGGTATGCGACGGTGGTGGAAGCAGAAACTTAAATCGTGAGGTTTAGGAATCGCCGCACTTTTAGGGCGGCGAGGATGTCAAGTTCATCACCCTGCTTTCCTTCCCTAGTCAGCTGCCGGGAGACTAGGGACCAATACACAGAGGTTCAATGAGTCAAAAGGGATGACCAATAATTAGTTATCAGTGACCATTGACCGTTTAATAAGAGCCAGATTAATCCCCCTATTCCGAAAAGAATAGTCAAGACATAAAATTGCGATTGACCGGAAACATTATATTTTAAGGCACTGCCGCTAAAAATCGTCGCTAAACTGACTAAATTAACCAGACCATCAATAATATAACGATCGAGCCAAGCGGTAATTTTGGACAAGCTGCCCACCGCTAAAACCACGGTAAACTGATAGATGCGATCAAGATAGAAGTCATAAGCGAACAAATCTTGCAGGAATCGCAGGATTAACCCGGTTGGTCTCGCCCAAGCTCGTCTTAACTCTACCATTAACCCGATGACTAGGCCAATTACTCCAGAGGCCATCAATAAGGGAAAACCCCAGACAATAGTGAAACTCTGGTTATTAACGAGAGGATTGGTGAAAGATAGCCAAAAATCCCAACGTAGGGGAATAATCGGGGCCAATAAAACGATTAAAATCAATGCTACCATGGGCAAAGCCATCGGCCAAGCCACTTCCGGGGTGCGATGGGTTTTACTTTGGGTTTGTCCCAAAAAGACTAAACGAAAGACCCGAGTAAGATTGATAATGCTAAGACAATTAACAAAGATTAAAACCGCTAATAACCACCAAGGAATCGCCCATTCGCCACCTAACCACCGTTTTAACGTCCAAAACATCCCCAGGGGCATTAAAACCGTCATCCCCGCGGAACCTCCTAAAAAAGCCGTGGTCGTGGCGGGCATTCTTGCCCAAATTCCGCCCATTTCCGTGATATTTTGGTTACTGGTGGTGAGAATTAAGGCTCCTGCGCTCATAAACAATAAAGCTTTTGCCACCGCATGGGAGAATAAAATTAGTAAAGCGATATCCACATGACCTAATCCCACCGCAATAAAGACCAAACCGAGATAGGCACTGGTGGAGTGGCATAAAACCCGTTTAATATCAATTTGGGATAAGGCCATCAGAGAAGTACCAATTGCCGTCATTGTCCCCAACACTATTAAAACATTGGCCGCGATCGGAGATAGGGTAAATACTGGCTGCAGCTTAATTAAAACATAGGCCCCGGCTGAAACCACGATCGAATTCCGCATGATTCCGGCTGGATTTGGTCCCTCCATCGCCTCATCTAGCCACAAATTCAGGGGAAATTGGGCGCATTTACCCGTTGGACCAGCAATAAGGGCTAATCCTAACAAAGTCGCCGTCAGAGGTGGTACAGGGTTATTTACTGCCCAATTTTCTAACTGAGAAAAACTTAATCCCTCTCCGTAACTGGACAGAGCCACCAAACCCATCAATAAAATAATATCGCCGACGCGCTTGGTTAAAAAGGCATCTCGGGCCGCGGTTACGACCAAAGGTTGAGCATACCAAAAACCGACGAGGAGATAGGTAGAGACCGTTAACATCTCTAGGAAAGCGTAACTGAATAGTAGGGAGTCACTGAGGGCAATTCCCCCCAAAGCTGCCTCAAAAAAGCCCATTAAGCCATAAAATCTCGCCAAAGACCAATCCTTTTCCATGTAGCCAAGAGCATAGATTTGGGCCAAGAGACTGATGAGGGTAATCAGTTCCAACGTCCCCAAACTGACGGGAGAAAGTTCGATCGAAAGAGATAAACTAAGATCGGCCACTTTTACCCATTCAAAAGCCAGTTTAATCGTCTCTCGATGCCAAATTTGGTTAAAGGCGATCGATCCGTGTATTAATCCTAAGACGGTCATCAATAGGTTAATATAAGCGGCTGGCCGCGGACCGGTGCGACTAATAATGCCTAAAGACCAAGGCAAGGTTAAAATCGAACCAATTAAGCCATAAATGGGAATTAACCAGCAAGTGTATAGGAATAAATCTTTCATTCAGGGGGTTATTCAGTTATCAGTTATCAGTTATCAGTGATCAGGTTTAAGTTTTAAGTTATCAGGTTTAGGTTTTCAATTTTCAACAAATTTAGGCTCTTTCACCGGTTACTGGTTACTGATTACTGATCACTGATCAACGGCCATAAAAAACCAACACTCGATCAAGAAGGGGTCGAGTTTAGTCAATTTAGGTATTTTACCTTTAATCCTGCGATCAGGCTAAATGCGCTGTAATAAAGATTTACCGTGGGAATCGGTGCTACAGGTGGCAAATAATTGATATTGACGACTCAGAGCGAGCGCTTGTTCGGTTTCCGGTTGACTGGGTAGCCAAGGTTTGGGATTGCCATAGGCATAAAAAGCCTCAATACCATCAATACCCAATTCTACCGCCGCCGCCACTAAATCGGCTGCGGGGCGATGGTAACGAAAGGGATGGGCGAGAACTACTAAAGCCCCCGCTTGCTGTAAACTTTTAATGACTCTAGAGGCTAAAGCCAGATCTCCTTCCGGTTTGGTTCTTTGCAGATAGGGAGTCAAGACGGCATGAGCGGGATCGAAACCATAGCCAAGAATATGCACTTCTGTCTCTAAGAGATTCGCCGTAATTTCTACCCCTGTCCAGAGATGGGGTAGAGAACTCTTTAAATGCTGATTTTCTAGCCAAATTTGGGCTTGTCGATAACCTTCGATCGAGTGATGATCGGTAATTGCTAATCCTTTTAGTCCGATATCTAACGCTTGTCTCATCAAGCCTTGGGGACTCATTTGACCATCGGAACAATGGGTATGAAGATGGAAATTGTAATGGTGGGGACAACTATCATAGCCAATATTTGCCCACACCGCTTTCAGGGCGAGGGTATCTTGAGCTAGGGGTGGGATTGTAGCAGAAACGACCATGCAGTATTGAGGAACTTTCCCAAAGATTACAAATTGTTAAGAATCAGCATAGCAAATATCAAGAAAAATTGGGTAGCTGCTGTTACCGGTAACACCGTTAGAGACTGTTCGTCAATGAATATTAAGCGGGAATCGGAGCCTTCTTCTGTCTCCGCGCTGATTATCGGTTATCGCTGCCCCTACAGGACTCAAAATCTCGCACCTGTTTCGCGAAACAAGACCCTAAAACCCTTAATTCGTCGATATTTCAGATTTATTCAGCAAGCCAGATGTACTAAGCTTTTTAGTATAAATGTTCTGGCTCCCTCTCCCCGCTCCCTTCTCATAGACAGTCTTGACGAGTAACTTAGATACACTGACAGCTTATAGTTACTAATTCTGTACGCAAATATTGCATCTAGAATTAGCTTTGTACGCTTTGACCCGTACTGGGTTAACTACGAACCTCTCTATCGGATTCCCGCTAAAGGCGGCCTCTCCGACTACCTTTCTTCCAATATTTAAGG
>NZ_JAQMSY010000088.1:0-12767 GCF_028329095.1 Microcystis sp. CS-574 | reverse complement strand
TATTAAGGGAGATCCCCCCGCCTATCGGCACCCCCCTTATTAAGGGGGGATTAAGGGGGGATCGGCACCCCCCTTATCAAGGGGGGCAGGGGGGATCGGCACCCCCCTTATTAAGGGGGGATTAAGGGGGGATCGGCACCCCCCTTATTAAGGGGGGATTAAGGGGGGATCGGCACCCCCCTTATCAAGGGGGGATTAAGGGGGGATCGAACCTAAAATCCATTTTTAATTTAATTATAACCAGCTACTTAATATTATCATTTTATAGGATAATTGTCTTATGCCTATCACTGCCGCCCAACTAAAAACTATTGTTACTGGCGATGAGTCCGCTAGAGCCGAATCTCTGCGAACGATCCTTAACTATCCCGTACTAGAAAGGGACTCCCAAGGGTCAAGGTTTTGGTATTTGCGTCCGGGGGGCAACCCAGAAGATGCCGCAGAAACTTGTCCTATTGCTGTTGGTTTTTATCAGGAATTAAATCGAGGGACAGACCAAGAAATTAAGCAGTTTCTCACTTCAGAGCCACAGCAACAGGAAATCTATGGTCACTATATTGACAGAATTGCTGAGGATCAACCTGTCATGTATTTACTTTTCCCATTTTCCCCTTTTGAAGAGGAGTTAGGGGGAATTAAAAATCAAGCTAGAGTAGCTTTTATCTTACCCACTGAGGGGGGATTACGGCAGCGGGGGATTCAAACTTTTGCCTTTGAGGATGAGGATTTAAGGGCGAGGTTAGCAAGGTTACATCGGGATGAATTAGCAGATAAAATTCTTGAAAAAGCTCTTAATTTAATCCCGCAAGTTGATTGGATTTTCTATAAACCTGCTGAAACTGCTCAGGAGTTAGCCCACGAATTAGCCGCAGTTACCCAACGCATTGAACGGGCGATACCTGATGTTTATAGTCAGGAAAATCAAGGGGGTTATTTACATAAATTATTAGAGAGTTTTCGGAAAGAGTTATTGCCCAATCTCAAGCTAAATTCTGAGGATCAGAAAGATTATAGTTTTAGTGATATTTACGCTCAAACTATTGCTTATGGTTTGTTTACGGCGCGGGTATTTAGTTATGTCAAGAATCCGAAACGAGATTTTAATCGCTACCATACTTGGCAAGAATTACCAGAAACTAACCCTTTTTTAAGGCAGTTATTTAAAGATGTTTCCCAGCGTCCGGCGGCGGAGTTGGGGGATGAGTTAATTGATAGTATCGGTGAGGCGTTTGGCATCCTCAGAGCGGCAAAAATGGAGGCAATCTTAACGGATTTTCGCAATAAGATGAACCGCGAGGATATTGTTATTCGCTTTTATGAGGACTTTTTAGCGGCTTATAAGCCTCAAATGCGGGAGAAAAGGGGGGTTTATTATACTCCTGAACCTGTGGTGTCTTATATAGTGCGTTCCGTTGATGAGTTGATTAAGGATAAGTTTAATAAACCGTTGGGAATTGCGGACCCAGAGGTGATGATTCTTGACCCTGCTTGTGGGACGGGGACGTTTTTATTATGGGTATTTCAGTTGATTCATAAGCGGTTTGAGGAGAATCCGGTCGCGTTGACGGCAGGGTTAGCAGATAAGTCTTGGTCGGGGTATGTTTCGGAAAGGTTATTACCTCGGATTTTTGGCTTTGAGTTGTTGATGGCTCCCTATGCAATTTGTCATCTAAAGTTGGGGTTATTTCTGGAGGAGACGGGTTATCAGTTTGCGAGTGGCAAGCGGTTAGGGGTTTATTTAATTAACACTCTAGAGGATATTAAGTTAAGGGAAGAAAAGCAGCAGTTAACTTTAGCTTTACCCCAAATGGAGGAGTTAATAGCAGAGGAAGCAAAAGCAGGTTCTCGGATTAAGAAAAATGAACCGATTATGGTTGTTATTGGCAATCCGCCTTATTCTGGTCATTCGGAAAATAATAATGAGTGGATCAAAAATTTAGTTAATGATTATTACTTTATTGATGGCAAGGGTTTAGGTGAGAAAAATACGAAATGGTTACAGGATGATTATGTTAAATTTATCAGGTTTGCACAGTGGCGAATTGATAAAAGTCAAAAGGGAATTTTAGCTTTTATTAATAATCATGGTTTTTTAGATAATCCTACTTTTCGAGGCATGAGACAACAGTTAATTAATACTTTTGATGAGATTTTTATTTATGATTTACATGGTAACAGTAAGAAAAAAGAAACCGCTTTAGACGGTAGTAAAGATGAAAATGTTTTTGATATTCAGCAGGGGGTTAGTATTGGTATAATGGTAAAAAGCATGGATGTAAGTTAACTCATGGCTTTGCTTGATCCTAAGACGGTTATTTCTCCAGCTAAATTGAAAGATTATCTTTTAGTGTTATTGCCTAAAGATGATAAATCACAATATTTAGCTCAAGCTGGTTATAATCAAGATAATTGGGTACAATTAGAAAAAGATTTAAGAGAGCAAATCCTTACTTTAGAAGCAACTCCTACCACTAAAACTAAATATGGTCAAAAATATGAAATTATTGGTAATTTAAGAGGAGTTAATAATAAGATTCTCTCAGTCAAAACCATTTGGATGGTTACACCTACTGAAACAAAATTTGTTACTTTATTTCCGTTTGAAGGAGGTTAGAGCATGAAATTTAGTTTATTTACCCAAGTTCGTTTAATTGAAGATTTACCTGAGTATGGTTTAAGTCAGGGTGATTTGGGTACTATTGTTGAACATTATCCCAATCCTGAAGGAGAAGATGGTTATAGTTTAGAGGGGTTAATTCCTCTAAATACGGTAGAAGTGTCTGAATCTCAAATTGAGTTGGTGTCCATGGGGATAACGAAAAAACAAGCAGTTTCTTTTTAGTGTTATTTTTGCATGACAAGTTCGGTAGAACCCAAATATGTTCTAATATAATGGAGTAAAAATATGAACCTTTTGCTAGAGATGAAGCAAAAGCAACAAGTGATTTAGATTTATTAGTAGAATTTCAAAGAAAAGTTACCTTTGATAAATATATGGAAGTTTTTTTTAGAAGATAATTTGGGTTTGTCTGTAGATTTAGTAACAAAAAAAATGTTAAAAACCCAAGTTATTAACTCTATCAAAGAGGAGGCTATTTATGTCTCGTAGTTTAAAGCTATATTGTGATGATATCTTAATTAGCGGTTGGGGGTTTATTTAATTAACACTCTAGAGGATATTAAGTTAAGGGAAGAAAAGCAGCAGTTAACTTTAGCTTTACCCCAAATAAATGGGCTCTCCCAGGTTTGGTGGGTAAAATGTATTCTAAGATACATTAATCCTAGCGAGGGAGTGGAGCGAACCACAAAGACACAAAGGACACAAAGATCGAGCGATCATATAGTAAGTTAAACTTATCACACAGAACCTAGAAGAGCCCCAAATGGAGGAGTTAATAATAATCATGGCTTTTTAGATAATCCTACTTTTCGAGGCACGAAACAACAGTTAATTAATACTTTTGATGAGATTTTTATTTATGATTTACATGGTAACAGTAAGAAAAAAGAAATTTGTCCTGATGGTAGTAAGGATGAAAATGTCTTTGATATTCAGCAGGGGGTTAGTATTGGTATAATGGTAAAAAGCTTAATGACACCATGAAGCTACCAAACCCTGAAGGAGCTATACTAGGAGATAAGCTAGAATGTTATTGTTTGAATTTTCAGCATAGCGTAGGCAAGTATAAAGCCTTTCGGTTAAACTAATGTTTGTATTGTTTATCAGTGGGGTACACTAATGAATACAGTTGAATTAAAACAAGCAAAGAATCAATTTAATGAGTTATTGGAAGCTGTCCTGAAAGGTGAAGAAATTATTATTACAGAAAATAATCAACCTGTAATTAAATTAAGTCCTGTCAAGTTAGCCAAGAAACCACCGCGTCAACCCGGAAGTGCTGCGGGAAAAGTTTGGATAGCCGATGATTTTGATGCTCCTTTAACTGATTTTGCGGATTATATGTAATTATGCTCAAAGTTTTAATAGATACTCATGTATTTCTTTGGTATGTCACTAATAATAAACAATTGCGAGATAACCATAAAATTATGATTAATGAAAGAGAAAATCTGGTTTATCTTAGTCAAGCTAGTATTTGGGAAATGGCTATCAAATATAGTCTAAGAAAATTAACTTTTGATACACCTTTTCGAGAATTTATTGAGTCACAAATTCAGATAAATGATTTTCAGATTTTGCCTCTTAATTTACTACATTTTGAACAAGTAGCTCAATTACCTTTTCAGCATCAAGATCCTTTTGACCGGATGATTATTGCTCAAGCAATAGCCGAAAATGTTCCTGTTATTAGTTATGATCAGGTATTTGATTGTTATATAGTTAAACGTTTATAAAAAGAGGAGGTTTAATCATGGCTAAAATCTATCACGCTCATTTATACGGTTTAAGAGAAGATAAATATCAAATATTAAAAGAAAATACGGTTAACTCTACTAATTTTCATGAGGTTAACCCTCAATCTCCTTTTTATTTGTTGATTCCTCAAGATACTGATTTACTTGGTGAATATGAACAGTATTTTAAGATTACTGATATTATGCCTATTAATGGTGTAGGAATGACAACAGCTAGAGATCATGTAGTTATTGATTTTGAAAAAGAACCGATTTTAGAGAGAGCAACTATTTTTAGAAATTCTAATAATTCTGATGAGGAAGTTTGCCATCAATTAAATATTCCTTTAAAAAAAGGTTGGAATCTTGAAAATTCTAGAAAACTAATTAGGAAAGAAGAGGATTTAGAACAATATATTACACCTGTTTTATATCGTCCTTTTGATAATAGATTTATTTTTTATCATGATTCTTTGGTTTGGCGAACTGTTAAAAAAGTTATGAAAAATATGTTGTTGGGGGATAATTTTGGGCTAATCGCACGTCGTCAAATGGTAGGAGATAAAATATCTTATTTTTATGCTAGTCAATATATTATTTCAGATGGAGCAATTAGATCAGATAATAAAGGAAGTGAGTCTTTATTTCCCCTCTACCTCTACCCCGACTCCGATAAAGCTCAAGAACTCCAACAAGAAAAACGTCCCAACTTCTCCCCAGACTTCCTCAAAACCCTAGAAACAAAACTCGGCTACTTACCCACACCAGAAACCATCTTTTACTACATCTACGCCGTCTTTCATTCTCCCACCTATCGCAGCCGTTACGCCGAATTTCTCAAGATAGACTTTCCCAGAGTACCCCTCACCAGCAACGATAACCTATTCCGTCAACTCGCAGAATACGGAGAACAACTGGTACAGCTTCACCTGATGACATCTCCTAAACTTGATCCTCCCTTAGCCCCCTCTTCAAAAAGGGGGGGAGTGGAAGCCCCCCTTATTAAGGGGGGTTGGGGGGATCTATCTTTTGTGAGTAAAAGCGATAGAATTGTAGCGGCAGGACATCCCAAATATAGCAAAGGAGAAGTCCACATTAACACACAGGGAGACTGTTTTAGAGGAGTACCTGAAGCAGTTTGGAACTTCTATATTGGCGGTTATCAAGTTTGTCAGAAATGGTTAAAAGACAGAAAAGGACGCACCCTATCAGACGAGGATATACTGCACTATCATAAGATAGTAGTAGCCCTAGCAGAAACCATCAAATTAATGCAGTTAATCGATGCTGCGATTCCGAGTTTTCCCATCAAGTAAATATATCCAGCAAGATTTATGCTAGAAACCGTAATCCAAGACTTGATAAAAAAACAACGTCCCTACTACCACCCCGAAGGAGATTACATCAAAGGTGTCAATAATAACTATTGGCTGGTTTTTAAACATCGAGATGCGGAGAACCTCTTGCGAAATATAGTGAGTTTTTTGGGCCTACAAAAACATTCTACTCATAAGCTGTTCCGCATTGAACTCAACACCGCTCACATCTTTGAATATACCCCTAAACGAGAGGGGAATATCCCCAGCATTGCCTTACTCCGCACCAGTAACTTAACCATTATTGAACAATTCTTAAACCTCGAAAATGCCAGCAAAGAAGAAAGCTTAATTCGTGGAACATTTATCGAAATAGAACATAAAAAAAGACGTAGATTTAATTTACCCGAACAGCTAGACAAATACAATCAATTTATTGCTGCCTATTTAGAACGTACTAAAATCTATAGAAGAAGTACCGCCTACTTTAATAGTGGAGTTCTCAAACTTTATGAAGAACCTCTTTTTAATTTAGTCTTAAATGAAGGTCAGATTAAACTCTTAATGGACTGGCAAGGCTTCACCAATAAACGAGATGTTCAAGAATTAGAAAAACTCCACAACCCCGAATATCGTCAACAATATATTACCCGAACTTTAACCGAATGTTTACAAGGACTAGCTGATAAAACCTTTAGCAGTACCACTATTCTAGCGGAATTAGTTAGGTTGGGAATCCTTACCATCAAACTTGTTAAAATGCAAGAAACTAGAGGTATTTATCATAAAAAAACAGGGATTTTAACCGATAGTTTAGGTAACTCTATTTTACATGAAGGCTCAGATAACTTCACTGGTGCTGCTCATAGTAGTAACGCCGAGAGTATCACCTTTTTATATTACTCAGACTCCTTAGATTTAGAGACAATTCAACAGTCAATAATCGAATTTGACCAAGAATGGCAAGAGCCAGAATTAAGCTTTGATTTAACTCAAGAATTTTTGCAACAAGTCTTAGTAGAAAAACAGCGCCGACAACAACAAATTCAACCTCAAATAGAGACAATTAGTCCTCAAGAATTTCCCGCAGGCGCAACTACAAATATTAAAATTAAGGGTAAAAACCTAGACAAAATTGAAGAAATTGAGATTCCCGATAATCCCTTAATCGCAGTAGAAATAGAGGAAAAACAACCCCATCTCCTAACAGGAACTGTCACCGTCGATCCCGAACATCCCTCCACTTCTTTAAAAACTTTTAGAGTCAAAGAGAAACAGGGAACTTATCAGATTACGCCAAATCAAGCCCCAACTATTAAACAAGAAATAACCTTACCTGAATGGGAAGAAATAGCCGGATTTAAACAAGCGATTGAACTAATTTTGCAAGGAAAACAGGGAACCCCCGATGATTTTCTCTACTGGTTAGCCCAACAACGCCCCCACCTGCTCAACATTCAATCCAGTAACATTTTAGATCGACTGGTTAATCAAGACATCCTGTTTGAACATCAAAAATCCGGCGCACAACATTGTTTGAGAGTCATGCAGAACTTTGGCGTAGTGGTTTGTGCCGATGCGGTAGGCTTAGGAAAAACCCGCCTTGCGGCTGCGGTAACAAAACTCTACCTAGAAGAAAATCCTCAAACTAAAATTGCCATTATTGCTGCCAAAAAACTCCACCCGAACTGGGAGAGAGAAATGGCAGAATTAGGATTGCTCGCCAAGAAACACTACGAACTCTACAATAAAAACCTAATGAGTCGTGGCGGCGATCGCTTTTATGATGAATTTACCCGCCATGGGGGTGCGGCAGATTTAGTCATCATCGATGAAGCTCATGAAGGCATCCGTAACTATAACAACCGCATCCATAAAACCTGCCTGCAAATTAAAGAACACGATCGCCAGATTGAAAGACAAAGATATTACCTGCTCCTGACGGCAACCCCTTGGAACAACCGCCGCGAAGACATCTACAACATCCTCTCTCCCTTTCTCACCCGTCCTGAAGGCTTCCAAGAATTAGGCTTTCCCCCCGAAGTCAAAGAATGGTTTGCCAGCCGAGAAATAGGAATAGAAAACTTTACCGATACCACCAATATTTTCCGGCGCACCTATCGAGAACTCTTCTTACAGCGTACCCGCAAGATGTTGAGAGAAGCCACCCCAGACTTACAACTCTATGCCCAACGCCTTGCCCAATGGCTGCCCGTCCAATTTGAACCAGAAACCGAACAAGCATTAGAACGGATCTTCAGTCAGTTTGAAGATAATCTGTTTATTCCCTTTGCCGACCCCATCCGTTACTTAACCAGCACAGTGGAACAGCGTTCTTTACTGAAAAACCAGCGCCGGATGTTTTTACAACGGGCAGAGTCTAGTATGTATGCTCTACGACGAACCATTAAAAACTTTAGCGATCGCATTTCCTTACTCAAACAGCAACTCGAACAAGTCACCCCGGATGCCGAAGGGTTAAAACAATTTCTCTTACAACATTACAAATTTCAAGCTGAAAAAACAGGAAGAGAAACCGACTGGTTGGGGATAGAAGAAAATGGGGATGAGGATTATTGGGAAGACGAAGAAGATGAAGAAGAAACTGACAGCAACAAAGGGGAAAAACGTCAACAGTTACGCCGCTCTATTGACCTGGCCACCGATAAACTGAAAAATAATCCCCTAGAAGCTAAAAATATCTATAACCGCATTCTCGCTGACTGTCATAGTGATTTAGAGCAACTACAGCAGATTTCAGTCCTCTTAGCCAATGAATTTGTCACCGACCACAAACGACAGCAAGTTAGCCGGAAAGTCATGGAATTAGTTGCTGATGGTCACAAAGTTTTACTAATTTCTACTTTCTCCGATACCGTCATTGATTACTACCGCTACATGAGCCAAAATCAGGTCATTGTCTCCACAGGAATTGGCATGGCAATGGGCAGTCACAAACTTTACTACATCGATGAAAAATCGGTTAAGATTGCGCCAAACAACGCCCTCAGAGGAAACAATAAGCAAACTGGAATTCAACGCCAACAATTATTCCGTTTATTTGCCCCCGAAGCCACTTGTAAAAACCCGAACGAACGCCCTTTACCAGAACAGGAAATAGCCGTCCTCATCGGTTCAGAAACCCTCTCCGTCGGTCAAAACCTGCAAGATGCCGACTATCTAATTAACATTGACCTCCCCTGGAATCCCATGGTCTTGGAACAGCGCATCGGCAGAATTGATCGCCCCAAATCCCATCCTTGCCAATATATTTACATCTATTACGCCAACAGTGAAAGTCAGCTACTCAGACAAGCGGGCCGACTAGCTAACCTGAATAAGAAACTAATTGGGGAACTGGCCAAAGATGACAAAATTCCCCATATCAGTAATGTAGAGGAGTTGGGCGCTTCCGTTTATGGAGATACCTACTTTGACGATCAAATTCTCCCCGGTTATATTGACTTCATCCACAATCTAATTAAAGCCCGACAACTCGAACAAGAAAGTTTTCAAGAACAAACCTATCAAAAACAAGAAACTAGCCGCAACCTCTACAGTCAAAACGAGCTTTTGCATAGTGAAGAATTGCGGAAGCTCTACGAAAGATTAGGAGAAAAATATCAGCCCAATCCCCTAACTATCGGTCAATTTACCACCTCGGAATTACCCACCAGTGTAGTCGCTTTAACTCTCGATTACTTTGACCCTAATGGTCAACCAATTCCCGAACAAAATCAACTAATTTATTGGAACGATCTAAGCAGAGAAAATGATGGTTTGGGAGTAGCAATCGCCACAGCTTTTAAAACCCCTCAAGCCAGCCAGATTGTTCCCGCGAAACCAATCATTAACCTAGCCCAGCAGCTTTATGAACAACTGGTTCAAGTTAAACAAAAATTAAGCCAAGACCTAGAAGAAACTGCTATTTTAGAAAATATCCAACTCAATTCAGAACGACTAAGTAGGATTCAAAAGCGCATCCAAACTATGTCAGCTTTTCCCGCCAACGTTAACCGAAAAATGGTTAAAAATACCCTAAATAAATTGAGCCAAGCTAAAGAAACAAAGAAAGTGCAAAAACTGCTCAAAGATTACACTGACGGTGAACCAAGCCAACTCGATGATCAAAAATTTATTCTGGGGTTGATTCAGGGTACAGAACAGCTTAATTTACTGACCTTTGATACTGCTAAACCTTCCAGTTTAAAACTTTCTCTTTCAGCCATGTTACTGAGAATTTGGCTCTTCTAGGTTCTGTGTGATAAGTTTAACTTACTATATGATCGATCGATCTTTGTGTCCTTTGTGTCTTTGTGGTTCGCTCCACTCCCTCGCTCTTGAGTAATGTATCTTAGAATACATTTTACCCACCAAACCTAAGAGAGCCATGAGGCAAGGAGCAAGGTTTTCTTTTCACTGATTACTGTTGACTGAAAAGACTCCCCCACAGCCATCTTACTCCGGGGAAAATCGCTATAGAATAGAGAGAAAAAAGAATTGCGAGGAAAAAACTCTGTCTTTTAACCCGATTGTCATTCCCCCTTCCCCGGAAAATCCCGCTCGCTATCTAGTGATCATGCTGCACGGTTGGGGTGCCGATGCCATGGATCTGGCCCCTCTTGCATCGATGCTGGATCTGGCTGATTGTCAATTTTTGTTTCCTAATGCTCCCTTTGATCATCCGCAAGTGCCGGGGGGACGCGCCTGGTATGCGCTAGAAACCTCCGATCATCAAGGTTTAGTCGCTAGTCGTCAACAGTTGCACGATTGGATTATTTCCCTAGAAGCAACCACCGGCATTCCCCTAGAGCGGACTTTTTTGACCGGTTTTTCCCAAGGGGGAGCGATGACCCTGGATGTGGGTTTATCCTTACCCTTGGCGGGATTGGGTTCCCTGAGTGGTTATCTGCACAGTGAACCCCATCCCCAAAGTCCACAAAATGTCTTAATTGTTCATGGTAAGCAGGATCCCGTCGTTCCTATCGCTGCTGCTCGTCAAGCCAGGGATTTACTGCTTGGTTTGGGGGTTAACGTCGAATATCACGAGTTAAATATGGGTCACGAAATCCCCATTCCGGCGCTGACTATTTTACGCCAATTCCTCCGCAATCGTCTGGAAACTGCATGAATAATGCTCGTCAGCTGGCTTTGCTGATTTTACGCGATATCGATCGCTCCTCCGCCTATCCCGATCGCGCTCTTGATCGCCATTTGTCCGCTAGTTCCTTAAATTGTCTTGACAAAGCCTTGACAACGGAGATTGTTTATGGTACAATGCGCCGACAAAGAACTTTGGATGCGCTGCTCGATCGCCTGGGGAAAAAAACCGCGGCCCAGCAACCCCCGGATTTACGGCGAATTCTCCATATTGGTCTTTATCAACTGCGTTATCTCTCCCAGATTCCCCCATCAGCGGCGGTGAATACGGCGGTAGAATTAACTAAAATCAGTCATTTAGGCAAATTAGCGGCGGTGGTTAACGGAATGCTGCGGCAATATCTCCGTTTAACTGCTAATGGCGACGATCCTTTAATTTTGCCGGAAAATACCGCTTCTAGATTGGGTATTCTCCACAGTTTCCCCGATTGGTTGGTGCAATTGTGGTTAGATTGCTTTAGTGTTACGGAAACGGAACAACTGTGTCAATGGTTTAATCGCTCTCCTGACCTCGATATTCGGATTAATCCCCTGAAAACTAGCCTAGAAGCCCTAGAAAATGAGTTAGAATCAGCCAATATAACTTTTCATCATCTTAAATTACCTCTAGCTTGCCGTTTAACCTCTGGTTTAGGCAATATTGAGCGTTTAGAGGGATTTCGAGCCGGAAATTACACCCTACAGGATATTAGCGCCCAATTAGTCACTTATCTACTCGATCCCCAGCCCGGAGAGACAATTATCGACGCTTGTGCGGCACCGGGGGGAAAAACCACTCATATTGCCGAATTAATGGGCGATCGAGGTAGAATATTAGCCTGTGATCAAACGGCATCCCGTTTACGACAGTTAGAAGCCAATATTAAAAGATTAGACTTAAAAGCGATCGAAATACATCTAGGGGATAGTCGCGATCGTCCCCAGTGGTGCGGCATCGCCGATCGTGTACTAATCGATGCTCCCTGTTCAGGATTGGGAACCCTGCACAAGCGTCCTGATATACGTTGGCGACAAACACCAGAAAATTTACCTGTACTAGCCAAACGACAGGGGGAACTTTTAGCCTCGGCTGCCACTTGGGTAAAACCGAAGGGAATCTTAGTTTATGCCACTTGTACTTTAAATCCGTTAGAAAATGAAAGAGTGATCGAGCAGTTTTTAGCGGCTCATCCCGATTGGAAAATGGCCACTCCTGACTCTAATTCATGCGTCTCAGAATACTATACAGAAACGGGAGCGATCGAAGTGTTACCCCATCGACATAATCAAGACGGTTTTTTTATGGCTAAGTTAGTCAAGGAAGTGTGAGATGAAAAATAAACAATTACTGAAAATTCTCATCGGTGTTGCTTGGATTGATGGTGTGATTCAACCATCAGAAAGAAGTTATTTACGACAGGTAGCTGTGAGGGAAAAACTTGATGATGATCCGGAGATAAAACCACTATTATCGGAACTAAAACCAGTTAAAACTGGTGAATGTTATCGATGGTTAGAGTCCTATTTAGGCGATAATCCTAGTCCAGAAACCTATCAAGATCTAATAACATCGATTAGCACCTTAATCTATAGCGATGACGACGTGGACGTACAGGAAGCAAAATTATTAACCAAAGTGCAGAGTTTTGATCCGACTCACGATAGCCATCGATCGATGTTAGATAAATTAGTGACGGGAATTCAAAAATTGTACCACAAGGCAATTACTAAAAGTAATTAAGGTTTGCTGAATAAATCTAAAAACCTTGTTGGATAAGACTTTTAGACTTTTTGTCAATCAAAAAGTACCATATCTGGGAGTGATGGGGGGGAAAATTCTGGGACTTTTTCCCTGAAAATTAGGTAGTTGACCCCCTCAAAATCGGTAAAACCCTACACCCCACACCCCACACCCCACACCCTACCCCCACGAAAAACTTTTTGCCGCAAACCCTA